>CAIQXR010000072.1 GCA_903875815.1 uncultured Actinomycetes bacterium | reverse complement strand
CGCACCGAGTGGTGAAGTCGCCGACGTTTCTCGGTTGATTGATTACTTAGCTACTCGCAAAGAAGTAACGCAGCAAGGCGCCAATGATCCTTTGATCGGAATTACTGGTGATTCTTATGGCGGTGCAATTTCATTATTAACTGCTGGCTATGACAAGCGCATTGATGCAGTAGCCGCAAATATCACCTGGAACAATTTACAACAGGCGCTCTTCCCACAAAATTCCAACGACCCATCGCTCGGTGTTTATAAGAAGTTTTGGGCTGGCACTTTCTTTGCTCTGGCAACGCTGCCCAATTCAGCGGCAGGTGAGTGCGGAACATTTACACCAGCATGGTGCACCGCATTTAAAGATGCAGTAGCTAATGGCGCACCGAGTGCTGCCGATCTGAAATTACTCGAGGCATCATCGCCTTCCACGGTCAATAAAAATATTGCTGTTCCTACTTTGCTGATGCAAGGTGAAGCCGATTCACTCTTCCCACTCTCTGAATCAATCAAGACAGCTGATCAAATTCATACTGCCCATCCAGCAACACCACTTGCCATGATCTGGCATAGCGGTGGCCACGATGGTGGCACCGATGAGTCAGCGCGCTTGCACCAGAGCGTCTCGGATTGGTTCGATATTTATTTGAAGGGCGCCAAGAAGAGCTTCCCTACTTTCCAAGTCACCAATACCAACGGCTCGATCTCTTTGGTCGACTCGTCAGTGATTCCTAAGTACCTCACTAGTTCGAAGTTGCCACTTAATGTGCCATCGCAACCGATTGCAATTTCTCTGCCATACACCGCATTAATTGCGCCCATTGGTGGAATCCCCGGCGCCATTTCATCTCTCCCTGGTGTGGGTTCTGCGCTCTCACTTGCAGGAAATATTGGTGGCGCCAGCGCTGCTTTCTTGCCAGGCCAGAGTGGCTTCCTCGAGAGTGCTCCACTCATACAACCACTCCACATTGTGGGGCCATCATCAGTAAAGATTCGCATCTCATCCAATAAGTCCGATGCCACGCTCTTCTTCTCACTCGTCACCCGCACCGCTGCAGGTCAGACCAAGCAACCCAATGGCATTGTGAATCCAGTTCGCCTTACGCATATTGCATCGACTGGATCGGATTACACCATCGAATTGCCAGCAGCAGTCTTAGATGCGGCGCCAGGGGACAAGATCGCAGTAGGAATTTCTACAACCGATCAAGGTTATGCGTTGCCACAAGATGGTCGCCAATATGCGATTACTGCGCTCTCGCCAATAATGATTTCGCAGATGAGTTTTACTACGACAGTCAATCATGCCGCGCAATTTGGCTGGCCGATCGCTGGCTTCATCGCACTAATTCTGGGTGCTCTCGCGATTTACATTCGCCGCCCTCGTCACAACACCGAGCCAGTGGAAGAAAGCGACGCACTAGTCACTGTCTCCAATCTTTCAAAAGTTTATAAAGATGGCTATAAAGCTGTGGATGGGCTCTCTTTTAAAGTAAAACGTGGACAAGTTCTCGGTTTGCTCGGGCCTAACGGCGCGGGCAAGACAACAACACTTCGGATGTTGATGGGTCTGATCTTCCCTACTGAAGGTGAGATTGCGATCAATGGTCAGCCGATTTATCCAGGATCGCCAACACTGGCCAATCTTGGTTCATTCGTTGAGGGTTCTGGCTTCTTGCCGCACTTATCGGGTCGCGAAAATCTCCATCTCTATTGGAAATCAATTGGCCGCACCGATGAACCATATTTCGAAGAGGCGATTCGCATTACAGATCTGGGAAGTGCACTCGATAAAAAGGTGCGTTCTTACTCGCAAGGCATGCGCCAGCGGTTAGCAATTGCGCAAGCGATGCTCGGACTTCCCGATCTTTTGGTACTCGATGAGCCCACCAATGGCCTGGATCCGCAACAAATCAAAGCGATGCGCGAAGTCCTTAAGCGTTATGCCAAGACTGGCAAAACCGTCATTGTCTCCTCGCACTTGCTCGCAGAAGTCGAGCAGACCTGTTCGCATGTGGTCTTGATGCACCGCGGCCGACTCATTACTTACGGCACTATGAAGAAGATTCTCACTAAGGCCGGCAAGCGTGCTGGTTCGTTGGAGGAGATCTTTATCGAACTCATCGGAGATGACCTTACGATTGGCAAGGAGAAGTAGATGTATCGCGCCAATAAAACCCTGCCATATCGCTTAGAGATGTATCGCCAACTCAAGCGCAAGCGCACCCTCTTCGCCTATCTCTTCGTAATCTCACTTCCCGTCATCGTCGCACTTGCCGTGAAGTTTGGAACGTCCGGTAATAGCACTGGCCCCACTCGCTTTGGATCGGGCACGGCAGATCTCATTGGTCTTGCCACCAAAGGCGCCGCTAATTTCACGACCACCATGTTCTACTTTGCAACGCCTTTTCTTTTGATCGCAGTGATTTCCATCTTCAACGGCGACACGGTTGCCTCAGAAGCATCGTGGTCGACACTTCGATATTTGTTGGCTGCGCCAGTTCCTCGCACCCGACTGCTCATTCAAAAGTTAAAAGTGAGCCTCTCGCTCTCTGCAATCGGCATCGTCTTGCTTATCGGTGTCTCGTGGGTAGTCGGCATGATCGCCTTTGGACTCAAGCCACTTCAAACCCCGCTCGGTGTCACTTTTACCAATCAAGTAGCACTCCAGCGCATTTTGATAATCGGCATCTATCTCGCCTTCGTTCTTCTCTCAGTTGCTGGCCTCGCCTTCTACTTAAGCGTCTCCACCGATGTCCCACTCGGCGCTGTGGGCGGTGCAATCGGAATCATCATTCTCTCCAATATCTTGGATGCGATTTCTGGTCTCGGTTCCATTCGCAATTGGCTGCCTACCCACTATTCCTTCTCGTGGTTTGATGCGCTCTCCAGCACCATCGACTGGAATCAGATGATTCGCGGCGCTTCCTATAGCGTCATCCTCACAGCGGTCTTTATGTCGCTAGCAATCATTAAATTCAATAAGAAAGATGTCACTTCCTAAGTTGTAGGAGATCGATATGAAGCTTCGCTCGCTAGCGCTTGCCCTTCTTGTTCTGCTTACCTCGCAGAGCCCAGCGTTTGCCATGGGCAGCGGCAATAAATATGTTGATCTGCAAACCGGCGTCACTTATCGAGTCTTGCAACCAACTAATACATTGAAACTTCCCGTTCTCAATTTCGAAGTACGTCCTTGTCGCCTACATCCCGGGAAAGACGAATATCTCCTTGCCGGCTTTGGTGGAATGGATCACGGAATTGCTCTCGTGGAGACAGCGGCTGCATTTAACTGCACTGGGGTTGATAACCCTCAGCCGCTGGGTACCGTAATGATCAATGGCGCCAAGGCGAATATCGGAATTTATTGTGCAACCGGAAAATGCAAAGCATCGGAATTCGCCCAGCACGGGGGAGAGATCTCGTTCGTCGTGCCCGCAAGCAAGGGACTTAAAGCCACATACATCCGATTGGGCACGCAAGGCGGTTTCACTCAAGCCCAGTTAATTACCTTTGCCAAGGGCCTAAAACCCGTCGCATAACCATTTTTGACCATTCATTTTTTATTTTTTACACGTAATTCCATACCAAAACATTTAACCTATTGAAGTCGCATTGCGCATCCGTGCCAATGAGTCGAATGAATATCCATCTACATGACAGGAGAGAAAGATGTCGATTTTCGTACTACTCGTATGGGTTGCTTGCGCAGCCTTCTGCTACAGCCAAGCTCAGAAGAAGAACCTCAATGTTGGACTTTGGACCGTTCTCGGTCTCCTCTTTGGATTCTTCGCAGTTATCGGCGTATTGGTTCAGAAAGAACAACCAAAGGCTTAACGTAATTCAGCAATAAAAAATTAGAAGTAAACGATCAATCGAGAGAACGGGGCCAATAAATGTCAGAATCCGGCGTTGCAGCAGGATGGTATCCCGATCCCGATGGTCGTCCATGTGACCGGTATTGGGATGGAAATGCGTGGACGCTTCAAACTCGTCCGCTTACGCAGAACACTCCCAAGCCGGTTACATCTTCAGCGGTAGCAAATTCAAATCCCAATAAGATCAGCCCAGGATGGTGGGTAGTTATTATCATTCTCGGAATTCTCTGCGTTATCGGACTTGCCGCTGGCGGCAACACTGGCTACTAACGCCAGCTAGTAAATCCCAAAATTATTTAGCTTTTAAACGTCGCAAACTCTTCTTCAGCGCTCGACGCTGTAATCGCTCCGCCTTCGCCTTAGGTGTTTCAAAAGCCCAGCGCATCAAGGGAATGATCAAGCCCAGCGCAAGTACGCCTCCAAAGCTTTGGAGAAAGAGGCCATTGTTGATTCCACCGAGCATTCTGTAATGCTAACAGTCTTAGCGATTGCCGCTACGGCTAGAGACTGCAATGGCTCCGGCGCTTAGTGTGACCGTAGAACTGGGCGAAATATTGGGCGCCACCACTGCGGTGATTTGCGTCTGGGTATGAACACTTGGCTTCCAGGAGCAGGAGGCTAAGTACGGGCCAGAACCTGTCGTTGCGATCTTGATACAGCCCGGAATCTTCTTGTTATTTGCATAGAAAGTAACTTTAGAAGCCGATTGAACCGTCACTGTAAAAGTTGTTCCACTTCGATAAATTGCAGAAGAGTTTTTACCCGAAGTGAAATCGCCTGAAGCTGCCAAATAGCGGATGATCACAATTCCAGATCCACCAGCTCCTCCCAGGACATTGTTTGCGCCAGATGCACCTCCGCCACCGCCAGTATTTGCAGTTCCAGCGATTGCTGGACCAGCGCCATCGGAACCTTTACCGCCACCACCTGCACCACCTGCACCACCAAATGGTTTTCCCGTGCCAGTCCAACCACCGCCGCCTCCGCCACCACCGTAATAGGTAAGCGCACCAGTGATTGCAGAGGCAACACCTGTATCTCCAGGACCGCCATCTGCATAACTTCCATGACCAGATGCGCCGTCAGATGAACCTGTTCCACCAGCGCCATGACCATTTACTCCGCCGGGACTTGCCATGGGATAGCTCATTGTGAAGTTGAGTCCACCAGGACCGCCCACGGCAGTAATTGCTCCGAACGATGAGGTGCCACCCGTTGTTGGTGCATTTACGACAACTAATCCTCCACCTGTTCCGCCCGTGCCAACGGTGATATCAATTGCACCAATAATAGGTTGTGAATTTACGGAAGTCACACCACCACCGCTACCACCTGAACCAGAGTTCCAACCGCCACCGCCACCGCCGCCAACAACAAGAACATCAACACTTGTGACGCCAACTGGAGGAGTCCATGTGCACGTTCCGGTTGCGGTAAAGGAGTCAACGATATAACCACCCGTTGAAACGATGGTGGGAGTGCAAGGCGCCGCAGCCCAGGCAATCTGTGCTCCACTGACGCCAACCAAGAAAGTGGCGAGCATCAGCATCGGAAGTGCGCGTGCCAGTCGCTTGTACATTGCCCACCTCTCTCCCCGTAGTACGTTGCAAACGAGAAGTATAGAAGGTCTTTAACTCACCCTCTTAGAATGGGAATGTTGCGAGGATGTAGTACTCACTTCCAGAGAGCCCGTTGCTCGAACATGTTCCCCAGTACATTGCTTTCTTGCTGCCCGTAGTCACTACGCAAACATATTGCTTGCCATAAGGCGCAATTGATCCGGGAATTCCTTGTGGACCAGTAGCGCCGGTGTCACCCTTTGCGCCAGCGGTTCCCGTTTCACCCTTAGGGCCTTGGATTCCTTGGAGACCTTGTAAGCCTTGCAAACCGGTATCACCCTTAACGCCTTGCAGTCCTTGAATGCCTTGCGGACCTTGGGCCCCTTGTGGTCCCTGCAAACCTTGCGGACCTTGAATATCGCCAGCATCGTTCCACGAACTTGTGGTTGCATTCCACACCATGAGCGAACCATCGCTGGTAATGATCCAGGCATCGCCAAGGTTACCTACAAGTGCCGCGGCAATAAAACTTGCCATCGTGGCATAGGAGCCCTTCATGGTGACGCCTACACCAGCAACTCCTTGAGCACCTTGCACGCCAGCAACTCCTTGGAGTCCTTGAATACCCGGTACACCTTGCGCACCTTGTGGTCCAGTCAGGCCAATGTCGCCTTTAGCGCCGCCAACACCGGGAATACCTTGAGGGCCCTGCGGTCCTTGCGCGCCCTGCGGTCCCGTCAAACCATTGAGCATCGCCGTTATTTGTTTGGTGCCATCAGGAAATTCCAGAGGTGATTCCAATTTCACAGAGCCCGAGCCACCTATAT
>CAIQXR010000071.1 GCA_903875815.1 uncultured Actinomycetes bacterium | reverse complement strand
TTGTTGGAGACTCGACCAGCAACGATCATGAGATCTGCCTGACGTGGGGAGGCGCGAAAAACTTCCATTCCAAATCGTGCCAAGTCATAACGACCAGCACCGGCCGCCATCATTTCAAGTGCGCAACAAGCAAGTCCAAATGTTGCAGGCCACAACGAGTTCTTGCGCATGTAGCCAGCGAGTTTCTCTACTGATGTGAGCGCAAAGCCGCTTGGTAATTTTTCTTCGAGACCCATAGTTTTTAATCCCATTCCAATCCGCCGCGACGCCAGACATAGGCGTAGGCAACAAAGACGGTGAGAATGAAGATGATCATCTCTACCAATCCGAAGAGACCGAGTTTGTCGAAGGAGACTGCCCAGGGATAGAGGAAGACAATTTCAATATCGAAAACGATAAAGAGCATGGCGGTAAGAAAATATTTAACAGGGAAACGTCCGCCACCAGCTGCTTGGGGTGATGGTTCGATGCCACATTCATATGCATCAGATTTAGCGCGGTTATAACGCTTAGGGCCAGAGAGTGCGGCGGCAACTACCGAGAATAATGCGAAGCCAAATCCAATAGCTCCTATTGCCAGAATCGGTACATATGGATTCACGTTTCGCAGTCTATGCCTAAGGCTGAAAAAGTAACCGTGATCTACTTCACGCGAGCGTGAATAGTTACCGAATAGTTATGAAAGAGATTTATAACCTTCGTGGACTGCGACGATGCCGAAGGTCAGGTTCTGCCACCCGACTCGCTGCCAGCCCGCGGTCCGCAAAATATCGGCGAGCGCAGATTGATCCGGCCAGGCGATGATCGATTCAGCGAGGTAGATGTATGCCTCGGGATTTGAGGAGGTCTTCTTCGCCACCCACGGCAGGGCGCGCATCAGGTAGCGCATATAAATAGTGCGGAAAATTCGATTGGTCGGGGAAGAGAATTCGGCGATCACAATTCGGCCGCCCACTTTGGTCACGCGCAGCGCTTCGCGCAGGGCTTTAGCGGTATCGGCGGTGTTTCGCAGGCCAAATGAGACGGTCGTCACATCAAACTCATTATCGCCAAAGGGCAGTTTGAGGGCATCGCCTTGAGTGAAGGCAAGATCCGGGTGACGCTTGCGGCCAGCGGCCAACATTCCCTCGGAGAAATCCATGGGGATCACGAAGGCGCCTTTGTCAGCCAACGGGCGGCTGGAGGAACCAGTTCCGGCGGCAATATCCAAAATCTTCATGCCGGGAGTCGGGGCGATCGTCGCCGTCACTCGCTTGCGCCAAGCCTTAGTTCGGCCAAGGCTGAGGAGGTCATTGAGCAGGTCATAGCGCTTGGCCACGCCATCGAACATCGCGGAGACGTCTTCGGGTTCCTTATTTAAGCCAGCTCTACTCACTCGTATATTCTCGCGATAGTAGGCTCTGACCACAAGTTTGAGCCCCGCTTCCAAAGTGGGATTTACCTAACGTTTTAAGGAATTGAGGATTCATGTCTCAGATCGCGTCAGTTTCACCGATCGCCACACTGCGTTCTGCCGTTATCCCGCGAGCCACTGTGGCCACCAACTCAGCGCTCATTCTCGGCGGCGCCGCGTTCTTGGCGTTGACTGCTCAAATCTCCATTCCCGTTCCTGGCTCACCAGTTCCTGTTACTGGTCAGACCCTCGGCGTTCTCCTCCTCGGCACCGCCTACGGCGCCAGCCTTGGACTCTCTACCTTTGCGCTCTATCTCCTCGCGGGAATCGCAGGTATGCCAGTCTTTGCATCCCATAGCAGCGGGCTTGCTCACCTCACTGGCGCAACTGGTGGATATTTAGCAGGTATGGCAGTTGCGGCGCTTCTTACCGGTGCGCTCGCAGGTCGCAAGTGGGATCAGAAACTCGTTACCTCAATTGCAACCATGTTGCTCGGAAATCTTGCCGTCTTCACTTTAGGTGCCATCTGGTTACAGCACTCATTCCACATGAGTTGGGCGATGACTTTCCAGAAGGGTGTTCAACCCTTCTTGCTCGGTGAAGTATTAAAGATTGCAATCGCCAGTACTGCGCTTCCTGCAGTGTGGAATTTCGTCCGCAAGCGTTGAGCACACCACTCACCACCGAACTACTCGGTGAGCACTCTCCCCTGTCGCAGATCACTACTGATCGCGAAATTTCTGCTTCGTGGATTCGTGGTGGTGATGGACTGATCAGTTTTGGTGAATGGAAGAGCACAACAGTCACGGGACCAGATCGTTTCAAAACTGCACGCTCCTGGTGGCATGAGCAACTCTCCGGCTTAACTATTCACAACAATGTGCACGGAAGCGGCACAGGTCCGATCCTCTTTACTTCATTTTCCTTCGATGAAAATGAAGAATCTCGCTTGGTTATTCCAGAAATTGTTGTGGGGCAACGCGCGGGAAAGTCATGGATTACTTGGATTGGCGATGCTCCCTCCCCCGAATTAGGGACACTTACTGAAAGCCATGCTCCACAATCACTCTCATGGAGTCAGGGCACGCTCACTGACCAGCAATGGCAGGAGCGCGTGGCCAATGCTGTCGCCCGCATTAAAGCCGGCGATCTCGATAAAGTCGTACTTGCTCGCGATCTAGTCGCTACTGCCGCGCAGCCAATTCCGCTTCGCGCATTGATGACACGACTCGAAAGCGAATATCCATCAACGTGGATTTACTTGGTAGCAAATTTAGTGGGAGCAACCCCCGAACTACTTGTCCGGTTAAGTAAATCGCTAGTGACTTCTCGAGTTCTGGCTGGAACGATTCGCAAAACTGGCGATGAAGCGCGCGATCTTGCACTCGCCGGGTCACTCGCAAAATCTTCAAAAGATTTAGAAGAACACGAGTACGCAGTGCGTAGCGTTGCCGATGCGCTAGCACCTTACTGCTCTTCTACCAACGTTCCTGACGCGCCCTTTGTTTTACACCTCGCCAATGTCATGCACTTGGCGACCGATGTCACCGGTGTAGTAAATGAATCCGCAACTCCAGTCGATATTTTTACGATCATCTCCTCTCTTCACCCATCAGCTGCAGTCTGTGGAACTCCCACCGCAAAAGCGAAAGCAGTTATTGATGAACTAGAAGAGATGAATCGGTCACGCTATGCCGGCCCCGTGGGTTGGATCGATGCCCGCGGCGATGGTGAAATTGGTATCGCGCTTCGATGTGGAGAATTTAGTAATGATCGAACTTCCATTCGACTCTTTGCCGGTTGTGGCATTGTCGCTGGATCAGACCCGGCGCAGGAGCTAGCCGAAAGTCAAGCTAAATTAGCGCCGATGCGTACTGCGCTAGAGACTCTCTGATACATCTCTTTAACATGCGAGGCCATTGCTTCGCGCGTGGGCACTTCAACTAAGACCACTCGAAGGCCTGAATGCGGGTGAACGATTTCGCGCTCAAGATCACTCGCGCTCTTGACGCGAATTACCGAAATTCCAAAGCCAGCAATGATCTTCTCTAAATCCGAGTTATGCGGTGTTCCAAAGATTTTTTCAAAGCCGGTAACGCCAGCTTGTGGCAAGGTGGAGAAAATTCCGCCGCCATTGTTATCGATAAGGAAGATGGTGAGATCAGCGGCTGGTGGCGCGATCAGCGCTGAGACGTCATGAATAAAAGTGATATCCCCCAGAACGGCAAAGCTCTTCTGGAATTGAGTGGAGATGCCAAAAATCGTAGAAGTGTTGCCATCTATTCCCGCTAGACCGCGGTTGGCAAAGGTAGAGATACCTGTGCGCGGAGAAGCGAAACCTTCGATATCTCTAATGGGACGGGAGGAGCCCACGAAAAGCGCTGAGCCATCGGGCAGGTGCTCAGCAATTGTTCGAAGTGCCAGCGACTCCGACCATTCCGCATCGCTCGCAATATCCTTTGCTGCGTTTGCCGATGCCTTACTCCAACGATCCAGCCATAGGGGATCTACATCATCGATCGCAAGAGTAGGGAGAACTGGATAGATAGCAGTCGCACTTCTCGCTGGATCAATTTTTTCTGCACGGTCATCAACAATATAGAGATTGGCCGTCTGCGCGATTAGCGCATTAATACTGCGAGATAAAGTCGTCCGACCGATAACGATGACGTAATCGGGTGCGAGGGCGTTTCGAATCACTTCATCTGCCAAGTAAATCGATGCATGGGCCAGCGCGCTCGGTATGGTCAGCGGATCCTCGGCAATCACGGGTAGACCAGACTCCACAAGCCATTGATTGAGTTCGGTTAATTCGATATTCGCTTTGTCGTGGCCAACGACAATCAGGCCATTACCTGCGGCCGATAATTTCCGCTTGGTGAAGAATGGAACGGCTGCCTGAGCCGGCTTTATACCTGCCAACCAATCACTCGTATCGTCACTGAGCAATGGCTCATCAAATTGAATATTAAGTTGGACCGGGCCACCAGTAAGGACAAGTGAAAGATCCAATTGCTCATGCATATCGTGAGATTTCACCGATTGGAACATAGCTACTTGATCGGTTGTTTGATTTGCGCCAGTTTTGCGCAATCGTGATGGGCGGTCGGCAGTGATCAGAAGTAATTTATTATCAGAGTGATAGGCCTCAAGGGCTGCTGGGAAATAATTAGCAGCCGCAGTTCCACTCGTGCAGATAGCGGCAACATATTGATTGGTCGCCTTGGAAATTCCGAGCGCATAGAAAGCAGCGCCACGTTCGTCAACTTTAATGTGTAGTTCGATTAGTCCACGTGCTTCTGCTTCAAAGAGCGCAATCGATAGCGGTGCGTTGCGAGAGCCAGGCGAGAGAACGAAGTGTTGAACTCCGAGTTCGATTAATTGGCAGACTGTTGCGCGCGCCAGTGAGGTGGAACTACTCATCAAATCCCCCACTCTGCATAATGTTAGTAATTCTATTCTTCCACCATTCTTGGCGATCTTCGCCTGCGCGATAACGATCGATCAACTTCTGATCCGGTTCGACTCGTCGAACCTCTAGGTGACCATTGTGTGGCACGAGTGCTGGCGAACAGATATCGCTTTCGAGAAGTGAGACAGTGCCAAGGCCGCAGGCGTAATCCAACGAATCAAGAGAAGCGGCCAGCGCTAAACC
>CAIQXR010000070.1 GCA_903875815.1 uncultured Actinomycetes bacterium | reverse complement strand
CCTGCCACTGCTCTTGATTGCAGCGATCTCCTCCCCGGTGATCGCAAGCGCCCAAGCAGTATCCACTGGCACTGTCTACACGGCGCAGATGACCAAGCCATATCTGCCTAAAGGTCAAAACGGTGGCACCGATGATTACCGCTGCTTCCTGATTGATCCCAAAATCAACCAAGATTCGTTGATCACACAAGTCGAATTTCAGCCACAACAGCGATTCATGATGCACCACGCCATCATGTTCTTAGTGGGCCAGAAAGATTTGGCAGAAGCAAAACAGATCGACAATAACGGCGCGGGTTGGCCTTGCTTTGGTGGGACCGGATTGGGTTCTAGTTTCTCGTCATTTCTTACTTCGCCATGGTTATCGTCTTGGGCACCAGGTCGCGATAAAGACATCATGCCTGCAGGTTATGGAACACCCATCGCTAAAGGCGATCAGATTGTTCTCCAAGTGCACTACAACTTATTGATGATCAAGATGGTTGATGGCGGACAAGTTCCTACTGATCAATCAAAAGTTTTAATCACAACTACCCCTGCCAAAGGCGCCCAACTCAAGACTCTCTACTCAGATTTAATTGCAGCGCCCGTTGAACTCGCTTGTCCTGCCGGCATTTCCGGTGATCTCTGCGATCGCGGCAAATCACTCATTGATTTGGCCCAGCGCACCAGCCAATCAAGTTCGATGGAATCGATGGGGTTGAATTTGATATGCGGAAAGAATCCGATCAAGCCGGTTCCGTCGACAACATCAACCTGCGATCACAAGGTGACGCAAAATGAGTTGGTTGTTAAAGCAACGCCGCATATGCATAAGTTGGGAACTTCGTTGCAATTAATTCTTAACCCCGGCACTCCAGGTGAGAAAGTTCTGCTGGATCGTCCCCGCTACAACTTTGATGATCAATCCCCCACAGTTTTGAAAACACCGGTTCAGTTGAAGGTGGGCGATACGGTACGCGTGGTCTGTAAATTCGATCCGACGTTGCGACAAAAACTTCCGGACTTAAAGAAGTTGGCACCGCGCTATGTCACATGGGGCGAGGGTTCATCTGATGAGATGTGTCTTGGCGTATTAGGAGTAGCTCATCAAGCCTAGAAATCCCACCCGCCGCGAACTCTTCGGAATTCTCGGCGCACTGGGCATAGCTGGTGGTGCTGCCGCTGTTCTAGGAAAAAGTGCGAGCACCGCAAAGACGGGCATCAAGAAATTAGGCGCCATTGCTGCAAATAAATTCAGCTTCGTTCTCCCTAAAGCACAGAAGCCACTGGCACCGCTGCCAGTCGACCCAGCGCTCACGATTGACGGTCTCTCACCACTCGTCACCGCAAATGCAGGTTTTTATCAAATCGATATTGGCGATAACCCACCAGCGATTGATCCAGCGACGTGGGAATTAAAAATCACAGGCATGGTGAAAAACCCCATGACTATCACTTTTGCTGATCTCCTTAGGCGCCCCATGTTCGAACTCGATGACACTATTTCATGCGTCTCCAATGACGTGGGTGGATTCTTGATTGGCAATGCTCGTTGGCTTGGATGTCGCCTTGATGATCTAATCAAGGAAGCACAACCACTAGCTAACGCCGATCAAGTTCTCAGTTCTTCTGGGACTGGCCTTAGCGCAGGTTTTCCCATCACAGCGCTCGATGGTCGCGATGCGATGATCGCTATCGGAATGAATGGCGAGCCATTGCCTGAGAAACATGGCTTCCCCGCGCGTTTAATCGTTCCCGGACTCTACGGTTACGTCTCTGCCACTAAGTGGGTCACACAGATTGAACTCACTCGCTTTGATATCAAGACTGGGTATTGGCAACCACGCGGTTGGGCAGTACTTGGGCCCACCAAAATGGAGTCGCGCATTGATTACCCCGCCAGCGGTGCCACTATTGCAAAAGGTGCTG
>CAIQXR010000069.1 GCA_903875815.1 uncultured Actinomycetes bacterium | reverse complement strand
GTCTTGCGCGCACCGGGGCTGACCGATGCAATCGGTGGGCCATACGCACTCGTTCCACGTAATGAACTATCCGAGACCATCACTGCATTTAATTCTGCTCATACCCAAGTCGGCACATGGGCGTTGGATGCTGAACGCGTGGCCGCGGGTCGGGCTCGCTTGTTGTTTGAGACCGATCACAAATCGATTCCGAATGAACTTGGTTTCTTAAATAACTCGGTCCATATGCAAAAGGGTTGTTACCGCGGACAAGAGACGGTGGCGAAGGTATTTAACCTTGGCCAACCACCGCGGCGCTTGACGCTTTTGCATCTTGATGGCAGCGCAGTCACAATGCCGGTAACCGGATCAAAGGTTGAATTTGATGGCAAAGAAGTCGGTTATATCGGTACCGTTGCGCGACATTATGAATTGGGTCCAATCGCGCTCGCAGTGATTAAGCGGAATGTTCCGATGGATGCGACGCTGACTGCTGATGGTGTTGTTGCGGCGCAGGAGCAGAGTTTTTAGAGCCGGATTTAAAAAAATATTTCCAAAATGGCACCAACAGCGCCAAGAACAGCAATGACCACGAGTCCAACGGCCAGAAAGTATGCAACGTAAAGAACCGGAAGAATAGTCACCACGGATATAACGATTTTAAGGACTAAGAAAGTCTTTCCAGTTTTCTTATTCCACTCTAGATACTGGGCCCAAGCGTAGAGAATTACCGTTATGGCGATGCCAGCAAAACTGAGCAAGCGTGTGCTCGCGACATAGCGGTGATTCTGCTTGATGTTTAAAATAATGATCAAAAAAATAACTTGAATGAGCGAAGCGATTCTGAAATAGTGATTTTTGGCAAAATCCCAGAGACGCACAAACTGGAAGCGTGTTTTCTTTGGAAAAGAATAATTACTCTGGGTCCCAGGGCTCGGATTATTTGACGCGCCACCATATGGCCGACTTCTTTGTGGATTTGGCGACTCGTAATAAGGATCGTTTTCTTCCGCGTCCTCATCAAAACTTCTGGCATGGCCACCGGCTTCGGCATCGAGTGACTGGTCGTACTTCGCACGCAACTCTGGGTTATCTAGGGTATCCGCAGCTAAGTTAATCAACTTCATAAGTTCTTGCGATCCACCCTGGTCTGGATGGTTTCGCTTCGCTAATTCTTTTCGAGCGCTTTGCACCTCCTTCTGTGTGCATCCGCGCTGCAGACCCAATATTTCATAGTACGTGAGCAAGTGTGTGGTCGACCTATCTGTTCAACCGCTTTCTCACATCCGAAACAAATTTAGGTGATTTTTTAAATACCCAGTTGAGGATTTTGTAAGGAATGGTGAATATCAAGCGCATCGACTTCCATACCAACTTGGACAGGTCATAATCCAAAATTTCTCGCATGTTCATTCTATTTCTCCTTATTTGCTAAATGAGCTTCGACTATCGACTTAAATTTTCTCTCTACTTCTTCTAGCTCTTCAAAGGCGGCCTGCGCGTCACGCGCAGTCTGGCTGCCTTGCTCCAGCTCTTTGAGAGAAGCTTCAGCCACATCAATTGCATGCGTATTTGCAGTCTCTGTAGCAAGCACGTATCGAGCGTGTTCGATCATCGCCGGTAGCTCGGCGAGGAAATTTTCCTCTTGCAGAATCGCATTGTGAATTAGGGTTTCAAACTGAATGATTTGCTCATGCGAAAACGATCGCGAGACTTTATCTTCGCTCTCTCTGCGCCAAGCGGTATCGAAAGTTTCGACCATTTTGGCACCACTTGCGAATTTGAATGTAAGCATCGCAGCGTTGGGCGTAATGTTCGTACTGATTTCAAGGCCAGCCAATGGATAGGAATTATCCTTTACGGTGATTTTGTGTTCGTAAAGAGTCACTCGACCAAGCTTTAATATCTTGGCTCCGCTTCCGGGATCTAGCAAGCCCTGCAAGGTGGCAGTCGCTTCTCCAACTCGCTTTTCATATTCCTTATGTGCGCGCTTGACCTCTTTGGTTGCACTGCTCATTTCTCCCTGAGCAGATTTTTTAAGGGTCTTCGCCCTTTTTCTGTGGGCAGCTAATTTTGCGCGCTCTTCCTTCAGCTCTTTGGCTAAGAATGCCTTTACCCCACCATAGGAGTTAGCGGCTTTAAAAAATAGGCCTGCTCCCAGCAGTAGTGCTATCGCGATGACAATAAGGACCGTAGTCATATCTCCCCCTCAGACGGTTATTTCTTTACTACCGCGCTACCGGCCACTATTTATCCCAAATTTGCAAGATTTTTAAGGATAAGTCCGTCGGGAATTTACGGCTCAAATAAGGTGGGTAGAAAAATGCGAAACGGTGGTGTCGGGTGAAAATCGACGGGGTCTATAAGTTCATACTCTTTATAACAAAATTTACCTTTTTGATGATAGGCAATTCGATCTCTCTCGCCTTGCGAACCGTGAGTAAACTCCTTTCGCTTGTCATTAAAGGTTTGATTATCATCGCTTTGGGGGTCGTCCCAACTCTCCGCTTGGTGGGCGCATTTCTGGCTAGGTCTGCCGAGAGCGCTGAAGAGATCTGGACTCAGAAAAGGCAAAAACCCAGAGTGCCACCCGAGCAATAGGCCCAGTCAGGGATAAATTCCCGCAAAATTGCAGGTGACTAGGTATGCGACCCGCCCTTAGAATCGACGCATGCGCAAGCGGGACCAATCACGGTGAGTTCCAAGCGCGACTCCGAATTCACGTTATGGTTAGACGAGCGTGAATCCATGTTGATGGCAGCGGCTCGCAGAATCTGTTTCGATAATCAAAACGCTGACGACGTGCTTCAAGAGGCACTTTTAGACGTTTACAAAAGGTGGGCAGAGGTGCGCGAGCACCCTAACTTGGATGCGTATGTCATCAAGGTTATGGTCAGCAAGCACGCCGACCTTCGGCGCAAATGGGCGAGACGACAAGTCGAACGGGAAATTTCTTGGGAGTATTTGAACGGCGGAATATCAATCGGAGATCGCAGCGATGCAATTGCCGAAGCAACTTCTGTGCAAATGGCACTTCGGAATTTAACGCCGTCGCAACGAGCAGTTCTCACTTTGACGTATGAATACATGATGCCAATAAAAGAAGTTGCCGAAGTATTAGATATCCCGATTGGTACTGTGGCCTCGCAATTAGCCCGGGGTCGTGAAGCAGTGGCTTCTTATATGGAGTTTTTACCTCGACTCTCCGCCGGGCCCCGGCCACGAGCGCTTGAGTCTGGTGAAGTCATTGATGCTGAAGTCGTGATACAAAGAGAGGAGGGTGGGGACGATGAGTGAATTAGATGATCAAATCAAGTTGGGATTTGAGTCCTTACGCTCCAGCGAAACATTCCGGCGTGGTCTTGCTGACGCAATCATTAACGAATCAAAGCGACGGCGCACTAAACGCTGGCAGCGGATTTCGGCCGCAATTCTGGCGGCTGTGGGCTTTATGGCGATTGGATTTGCGTTTGGCCACTTCGTATTTCCGCCACGCTCAATTCGCGCAAATGTTGTCAGCAAAACCGGGACTTTGACGACTCCGGCCACGGGCGGCGCAACCTCAATTCCATTCTCGATTTCCCAAATGGTGGATGGAGGCAACCCCAAGCAGAACTCTTTCGACGTTTTGCTCATTTTAACGCCTGGCGAAAATATTGATTTCCTTGTCAAAACAGATACAACCGATCAAGGCAATATCGGCCACTTGCAACTCTTTTCGAATCTCACGGTAGGTCAACCGGCTCTGAAAGCTGACTTTTATATTA
Organism: uncultured Actinomycetes bacterium; assembly: GCA_903875815.1. The sequence goes on along the minus strand of CAIQXR010000069.1, from coordinate 2,723 downwards.
GTTCTGGAACTTCGGTCCAAAATTTCGGGAATATTAATGTGGCGGGAATCTATCGCGCTCACCTTGTCGTTACAGATCATTACTATCACGGCATAGTGAAGCTTGACGCGGTAAGAAATTCATAAACTGCAGGGATAAATTTCTGCTCTCCATACGGTTAAGTTCGTATGAGAGCATTGTTGCGAATACGCGTTGTCGTCGGCCTAGCCTTTTCATTGGCCGTGGGGTCTCTTGGATTCATCCCAGCGCCCGCAAGCGCCACGACACCGTTGACCGTAAACGTCAGCGCATCAACCGCCTTAACGACTGTGGGGTCGCCGGTCGTATTGTCTGGAACCGTTATCTCTTCTGGTGCGCTGTATAGCGGTGCGATAATGGATTTCTATGGTTATTGGCATGACGATGTACACAATGGAGACTCGGGTACCGCGTTTACAGCATTATCAGCAAGTACGACCGGATCAGACGGCGCTTTCAGTTATAGCTTTACTCCCAGCCAAGTCGGTCGATTCCGTACTCAAGTCAACGCCACGGGTAGTGGAACGGGTGGCACTGGAAATGTGGGGTACGTAACTGTTGTCAATCACCTCTCCAATCTGACCGAAACTATTCCAGCAACAGCAGCGTCAAATACTCCAGCGACTTTGACCGGGCTTCTCGTCGATTCAAGTACTGGCACGGGTATCGCAAATGACACAATCTCGGTTCTCACTAGTGCCGATTCAAATCCAGCACACTTCACGACGCTAGATATCGGTCATACCAATGGCTCTGGGCACTTTTCGATTCAAGAAACCTTCACGACCAATACATATATCGAACTTTCCTATGCCGGCTCTAACTACAACAAGAGCGATTATTCGCATGGATACGTGACGACCGCACCACAACTGCTGACAGCCGTTCAAAGCTACTCATCGAACCCATGGACTACGCCTCCCGCTACTTCCGCGATTGATACCGCGACCGCGAATGCGAGCGATAATTTCACTGCTGGATCTGTGCGGAAAATTGCCTATCAATCCATGTTGGCTCATTACGCCGCGAATTACGGGACCGCCGGAACTCTGCATTGGGCCAGCGATCCTGGAATCTCGACCGAGCTTCAGACCGCAATAGTCCAGGGAATTAAAACCGGAATGACCTTCTGGGGTTCCGCTGTCTTGCCAAGTTCTACTTGGGTCGCGCTGCTTCGACAAAACTCGTCGCGCGATTTGTATTGTCAGTATCTCGATTATTTGCACTCCATCAACGATTCGCAATTGCCTGGCTGTCTCGCAACGAGTTATACGGTAGAAATTCCGGGCGTTGCATACGCCGATAGCCCATCGGGAACGTTGCGCGCGACAGGTGCAACAAATGGCCCTGCATCAGACATTCTGCTCTCGCAAGGAGATTTGGCGCCAAACAGTCAGATTCATTTCATACCAGGTGCGGAACTTCATCACGAAGTGACCTCCATGCTCGGTACCGAACCACGGCCAAATCTATTTAATGATGCGGTCGGCGTTTATTTCGGCGCCAGCCTGGCGAATTTCATTGTTCCCGGAACGCTGACTTCACAGATGAATATTTCCATTGTGTTTAGCGATTCAAGCCAAATCAATACTGAGGCTACATTAGTTGCTGATCAACCCATATGTGGTTCTCCATGCAGCGGCGATACTTTGACCGCATACACGACCGCGACCCAGAACTATCTCAATTCGCAATACATGGTGGGAAGTTATGTGACCGAACTCCTTGTAGCGGAATTTGGATTTACCAAGTACTTGCAATTCATGCAGGCCTTTACGACGGCCAGCGATAGCGCGAATGACCCCATCGCGAATATGAAAGCGAAATTCTTAGCTGTATTCGGCGCTACCTGGGATTCGTTCGCATCCTCGGCTGATCAATATATGAAGGACTCGCTAGCCGGTTCTGCAACGCCACTGAGCAACTACGACGGATCGCCTGCACCTGCACCTGCACCTGCACCAGCTCCTGCACCAGCTCCTGCACCGGCACCCGCACCTGCACCTGCACCTGCACCTGCACCAGTGATTGTGAGTGACACGAAGACGGTCGCGGAAACATCCACGGTAGTCACAGCCCCACAACCTCAGCCAACCGTTGCACCATCACCTCAACCAGTAACAATGCCAGCAACTCCGCAACCCGCTCCGAGCGCTCCATCCACAAGCACAGTGCCTGTCGCACCTAAAAATTCCGTGGCTCCTGCCCCAGCATCATCCTCCCGATCAGTAAATAGCGCACCAGTAATGACTCAAACTTCTGGCCAACCAGTCTCAACCAAAGTAACTGCACTTCCGACTGCAACAAAGGTCTCGATTAGCGTTAACGTTGGTGGCCGAACCGTAAATCTGGGATCGGTGAAAACGAGCGCTACCGGCACCGCAACTTTGCCAACGCTACCCAAGCTTGCGCCCGGAACGTATCTTGTTCAGATGACGGCCGCTAATGGGCAGAAATATTTTGTGAAAATTGCGGTGAGAAAGAAGTAGTTCGAAATCCTTGCCGTTTAGTAGACCAAGGCCTGCGTATCGGGCTCCATGATTTCTGCCAAGAATGATGCGGCGCCAGCGATAGTTATCCCTGGCAATAGGTCGCCAGAGTTGATATCGCGTCGTTGCGCGCATTGCGTGCACAAGGTGACGCGGCCACCTTCAATAATTTGATCGCGCAATTGCGCGAGCGCGGCGGCGTGAGGCAGCGAAAAT
>CAIQXR010000068.1 GCA_903875815.1 uncultured Actinomycetes bacterium | reverse complement strand
GCCAGCAATCAATGATGAGTTCATGCTTTTACCACCGTAACTACGCCGCTGGTGGCGCCGAGGTTTGCATTGAGTTGTGAACCGATTGAATTACGAGGCGCCCACACAAGTGCATCCGCAATCTCGGAGATTTCAACCGGCAATGTAATTTCGCCAAACGAGTTAGAAATCTTGATCTGATCACCAGCGCTTACGCCCAAGGATGCTGCGCGGTGAGCAGAGATATGGGCGCGGGCAATGCGGGCTGTTCCCGCCAAATTCTCTTCGCCTTCTTGCAATGTGCCGAGATCTAGCAAATGGCGCCACGAGACCAAGTTCGCTTCAGTTCCAGAAGTTGCTGGCAAAGTCGCTAGAGCGCGCTTGGTAAAGGTTTCGCGCGCACCATCCCACTTGCCGAGTGATTCGATTTCACGGCGGGTAGCAGCAACGGTAGGAAGATTAATTGCTTTCCCTAATTGGTCAGCGAGCATCGAGAGAATTCGAACGTCGCTGCGCTGGAGTGACTCATCGATCGCTTTCTCGAATGAGCGGGGGCGGCCTTCCCAATCAAGGTAAGTTCCGGACTTTTCCACCACTGCAGCTACTGGCAAGACCACATCTGCCACAGCAGTAATAGCGCTATGAGAAATTTCGAGTGAGAGAACAAAAGTGTTGAGCAATTGCGAGAGCGCAGATGCTGAAATATCCAGCGGATCGACGCCGCCAACTACAACTGCATCGAGTGCGTTCTCATCATCAGCAGGAAGATTGAGTGCTTCGAGAATTTGAGAGGTAGAGCGACCTGGCGTTGTAGGCAGTGAAGCTACGCCCCACGCTGCTGCAATGTCGACGCGCGCGCCGTTATCAGCAACGGGGCGACCACCAGGAAGAAGGTTGGCAAGTGCGCCCGCTTCAAGTGCGCCGCGCTCACCCGAACGACGAGGAACCCAGGCAAGTTTTGCGCCGGATGAGTTAACGAGATCAACTGCGGCAGAGAGCGCGCCTGGCACTTCAGCAAGACGTTCACCGATCATTACTACAGATTTATTGGTGAGACCAGAGATCTCTGAAATCTTTACCAAGCGAGCTTTGAGTTTCTCGCAGCCGCGACTCTTATAAGGAGCGTCGCATACTACAGCTAGAGCGCGCTTGCGCACTTGCTTGTAGAGACGCAAGAAGACGATCGGAGATTCTTCTTCTGGCTCAAAGCCGAGAAGTACGACTGTATCTGCCTTGTCGAGATCGGAATATGTTGTGGTTGCAGCTTGTGCAACTGCGGCTAAGAATGATGCCTCTTCATCCGAGTGGTTGCGGGCGCGGAAATCAATATCGTTCGTGCCCAGTGCAACGCGGGCGAACTTGCTATAGCCATAAGCATCTTCAAGGGTCACACGACCGCCAGTGAGAACTGCTGCGCGCTTGCCCGCAAGACCCGCTGCTGCAGCTGCAATCGCCTCGGGCCAAGATGCCTCGTGCAATTCACCATCTGCGCCACGAACCATCGGAGTCGAAATACGTTCGCGATTATTTACATATTTAAATGCCCAGCGACCTTTATCGCAGTTCCATTCATTATTAACTGATGCATCATCACCAGCGAGGCGGCGAAGAGTTTTGCCACGACGAATATCGGTACGCATATCGCAGCCCGATGCACAGTGCTCGCATGCTGAATCTACAGAGACGAGATCGAACGGACGTGAGCGGAAACGATACGACGCTCCAGTAAGAGCGCCAACGGGGCAGATCTGAACAGTGTTGCCGGAGTAGTAAGACTCGAATGGATTATTCTCGTAAATACCTACTTGCTGAAGTGCACCGCGTTCATTCAAAGTAATAAATGGATCGCCGGCAATTTGATCGGAGAAGCGGGTACAGCGAGCACAAAGGACGCAACGTTCGCGATCGAGCAAGACTTGGGATGAAATCGGAACTGGCTTCTCAAAGGTGCGCTTCACGCCTTCAAAGCGCGATGTCTCACGACCAGTGCTCATCGCCTGATTTTGTAGTGGACATTCGCCACCCTTATCGCAAACGGGGCAATCCAATGGGTGGTTGATCAAGAGCAACTCCATGATGCCCTTCTGCGCTTTTTCGGCGACAGGAGAGGTGAGTTGAGTTTTAACGATCATTCCTGGCTCAACCGGAATGGTGCATGAAGCTTGTGGCTTAGGAAATGCGCGCCCATTGATCTCGATATCAACTAAACATTGGCGACAAGCGCCAGCAGGATCGAGAAGTGGGTGATCACAGAAACGAGGAATTTGAATTCCAAGTTTTTCAGCTGCGCGGATAACGAGCGTTCCCTTAGGGACAGTTACTTCGAAGCCGTCGATTACGACAGTGATCATTTCTATCTCTACTGCAGTTGATGTCTCAGGTGCCATTAGAGCGCCGCCTTTTCAAAGACAGTGGATGCTGCGTGATCAAATGGGCAAGCACCATTGTTAAGGTGATCGATATATTCACTACGGAAATATTTAAGGGTCGAAATAATCGGAGCTACAGCGCCATCGGCAAGTGCACAGAATGAACGACCGGCGATGTTGTCGCAGAGATCCAAAAGTTTTTCGAGATCCGCTTCAGTTCCTTTACCGTCTTCGAGATCATGGAGCATCTGCACCAACCACCACGTGCCTTCACGACATGGTGTGCACTTTCCGCAAGATTCGTGCTTGTAGAACTCACTCCAACGAAGCGCTGCACGAACAACACACGTAGTTTCATCGAAGATCTGAAGGGCTTTGGTACCGAGCATGGAACCAGCAGCAGAGACGCCTTCGTAATCCAGTGGCACATCGAGATGTTCGGCGGTGAAGATGGGAGTGGAAGATCCACCAGGGGTCCAGAACTTGAGTTGGTGGCCCGCGCGAATTCCGCCCGCCATTTCTAGTAACTGGCGCAAAGTAATTCCGAGTGGTGCCTCAATTTGACCAGGGTTAGTAACGTGGCCTGAGAGTGAGTACAAAGTAAAGCCTTTGCTCTTCTCTGTTCCCATCGCGCCGAACCATTCAATACCGTTATTGATAATTGCTGGAACAGATGCAATCGATTCCACGTTATTCACCACAGTTGGGCGGGCATATAAGCCAGCAATAGCGGGGAATGGTGGGCGAAGTCGTGGCTGACCACGGAAACCTTCGAGTGAATCCAAGAGCGCAGTCTCTTCACCGCAAATGTAAGCACCAGCGCCTGCATGCAAAGTGAGTTCGAGATCAAAGCCCTTGCCACCAATATTTTTTCCGAGATG
>CAIQXR010000067.1 GCA_903875815.1 uncultured Actinomycetes bacterium | reverse complement strand
CCACCGAGTACTGACACCTTCGCAAGGCTCACTCGAAGCAGCAGCTTCTGATTATGCAGCCCAATTGGATTCCTCGCTCAGTACCCATGGCTTTGATGCCGTAGTTCTGAGCATGGGCGAAGATGGCCATGTCGCATCCTGCTTCCCTGGCCAGACCGAGATATTGGACGCTGCTACATCAGCTGCCGCAGTCGCCAATTCGCCAAAGCCACCCGCCCAGCGCGTCACCATCACCTTAAAGCGTCTGGCACAGACCCCAATCGCCTTCGTTTTCGCACTTGGCACCGGAAAGAGTGAGGCGTTACACGAGACTTTACGTCGCGGAGCGAGCATGCCAGTCGAACTATTACGGCAGAATTCATCTGTTGGGCAGATCACCATCCTCACGGATTTCCAGGTGGCCCAGTAATTTTTCATCAGTGGCTCAATGACGAGCTCATTCATTACCTGCACATTAAAGAAGCGAAGCACAGTTAAGAGGAGAGAAGATGTCTGATTCACTACAACTCACAATCGTTGGCCTCGGCCGCATGGGAGCAAATATTGCTCGTCGTATCTCGCGCCATGTAGATCCAGCCACACCAGTAAATATCAGCGTCTTCGACGTGAGCCCAGAGACAGTAAAGACTCTGGCTGCCGAAGGATTCACCGGCCTCGATTCTCTCGCCGATCTTAAGAAGTACAACAACGCTGCTAACCCACAGGTTGTCTGGGTTATGGTTCCGGCCGAAGTAACTGCCGAGACCATTAAGAAAGTCTCTGAGCATCTTGAAGCAGGCGCCACCATCATCGATGGCGGAAATACTTTCTATCGAGATGATATTCACAACGCTGATTGGCTTCGCGAACTCGGAATTAACTTTGTTGATGTCGGAACTTCAGGCGGCGTCTTTGGACTTGCCCGCGGTTACTCACTCATGATCGGTGGCGATAAGCCAGTGGTCGATCGCCTCACACCTATCTTTGAAGCACTTGCACCAGGATTCGAAGCCGCCGAGCGCACACCGGGCAATGAAGGCGCACCATCCACCGCTGAAAAGGGTTACTACCACTGCGGTCCAGTTGGTTCTGGTCACTACGTCAAGATGGTTCACAACGGAATTGAATATGGCGCGATGGCTGCATATGCCGAAGGCCTTAACTTGCTCAACACCACACGCAACGGAATTAAGCACCCCACCTTTGTGGGTAAGCACAATGAGACAAAGTACGACCTCAACATGGCGGAGATCTCTGAAGTATGGCGCCGCGGTTCAGTCGTAGCGTCATGGTTGCTCGATCTCACTGCACAGGCGTATGTAGAAGATCCACAACTCGATGCCTACAAGGGTTCAGTCTCTGACTCCGGTGAAGGTCGCTGGACAGTTCAGACCGCAATTGATGCCGGCGTTCCTGCCAACGTTCTCAGCGCATCTCTCATGGGTCGCTTCACCTCACGCGTCAACGATCTCTATGCCAACAAGGTTCTCTCTGCCATGCGTATGAAGTTCGGCGGCCACGTCGAACCGAAGAAATAAGAAGTAAGGATTATCGTGGAACAACGTCAGGCATCTGCACTAACTAAGAAGAAATCGACACCTGCCGACGTCGTGGTGCTCTTTGGAGCAACCGGCGACTTGGCAAAGAAGAAGCTCTTCCCAGCGCTCTACAACATGGAGCTCACCGGTGGACTCAACGCCGATGTTGTGGGCGTTGCTTCTACTCGCTGGGATCACAAGCAATTCGTCGATAACGCTTTTGAAGCGATCCGCACTCGCGTGTCCAATGTCGATGAGGCCGTTCTCCAACGACTTGATGGCAAGCTCGATCTTGTTGTCGGAAATTACGAAGATCCGCAGGTCTATGTCGATCTCGCCGAGAAGATCAAAGACAAAATTAAGCCCGTCATTTACTTAGCAATTCCACCAGTTCTCTTCGAGCAGGTCACGGCCGGGCTAGCAAAAGTTGGTCTGACCGATCGTTGTCGTATTGTTGTTGAAAAGCCATTTGGGCGCGATCTTGATTCAGCGATTAAATTGCAGGAGTCACTCGAAGCAGTGCTTCCTGAAATTCGTCTCTACCGCATCGATCACTATCTCGGTAAAGAGTCAGTCGAAGATATTTTGATCTTCCGCTTCGCTAACTCGATTTGGGAACCACTCTGGAATCGTCGCTATATTAAGAGCGTCCAGATCACCATGGCCGAAGATTTCGGTATTGAAGGTCGCGGCAAGTTCTATGATGAAGTCGGCGCTTTCCGCGATGT
>CAIQXR010000066.1 GCA_903875815.1 uncultured Actinomycetes bacterium | reverse complement strand
CTCGCCCGCCTCAGAAAGACGAACATCTACCCAGCCAGTGAAGAGGTTCTTTGCATTCCATTCGCTCTCACCGTGGCGGAGCAAGATCAATGTGTAGGTCATGCCCTGATCTTAACGGCTCAGATGATGTGTTCAAAGGCTTTCAAGTTGGCCAGCGATTCACCACGCGATACTCGCCATGCCCACTCGCGTCGGATCGCCGATGAGAATCCCAATTCGAGGAGCGGATTAAAGGAGCTGTCGCTGTACTGCAGTACTGCGCCAAGAATCCGATCGATCTCTTGATCGGTGACCGCAGTAAGCGGCAACCGGCCGACCAAATAGATATCGCCGAGTTCATTAATGGCGTAGGCAACGCTATACATCGATGCGTTCTTAGTCAGCAGCCACTCGTGCACTGCAGCAGTATTTTCATCGGGCTTGCGAATCACAAAAGCATTGATGGAAAGGCTGTGATCCCCCACAACCAGCGCGCAGTGAGTCTGGAGTTTCTTCTCGCCCGGTAGCGTCACCAAAAACGTTTGGGTATTGGGCCGTTCATAATCTAAATCGTGCGAAGCAAAGAATTCTTCGAGAACGATTGCTGGATCAAGCACTTACTGAGCCACCCACAGTGTGGATCGCTTGGGCTTAGAAATAACTTCGTCATAGACATCCAGTGTCCGACGAGCAGTTGCTTCCCAACCAAAGTGCGAGGCATGATCGACGGCGCCGAGTGATAAATGAATTCGGCGTTGCGGTTCGAGTAGAAGTCTGGAGATAACAGCCGACCAGGCTTTAGGGTCGTGGCCATCAACAAGTGAGCCAGAGATTCCATCTGCCACGGCAGTACGAAGCCCGCCTACTGCACTTGCCACAACAGGTGTGCCGCACGCTTGTGCTTCCAGCGCAACTAAACCAAATGATTCAGAGTAAGAAGGAACGCAAACTAAATCAGAGGCGCGATACCAATCGGGCAAGACTTCGCGAGCAACTGGATCGATGAAGTGGATGACATCAGAGACGCCAAGGAATTCAGCGAGTGCTTTGAGGCGAGCGGGTTCATTGAGACCACTGCCTGATGCGCCGCCCATGATGACGATCGCTAGTTTCGCGCGCAGATGTGGTGAGTGGGAGAGCATCTCAGCCGCGGCGCGCACCAATACTTCAGGGCCTTTATGAGGTTGGATTCGACCAACAAAACTAATCATTAAAGCATCGGCGGCAATATTGAGGCGATCGCGAGCTGCATATTTTCCATCGGCAGGAGTAAAGCGTTGGAGATCTACGCCAGGAGTAACCACGTGAACATTGTCGGGACAAGCATCGTAGAGCGATACTAACGAAGCAGCTTCAGCATCAGTGTTGGCGATGAGTGCGCTGGAAGCAGCAACAACTTGTTCTTCACCGAGTGCGCGCGTGAGTGGCTCGGGCTTCTCGCCTTCAGCAAGTGCGAGGTTCTTTACCTTTGCCATGGTGTGCATGGTGTGTACGAGTGGAATGCCGGTGCGCTCGGAGACCATCCAGCCGAGTTGGCCGCTGATCCAATAATGGGAATGAATGACGTCGTAATAGCTCTCTAAATTGCCATCATGAAAATTCATAAAAGCAGATGTCAGTGCGCCGATCTGCGATGGGATCTCTTCTTTAGTGAGTTGGCCGAAGGAACCAGCCTGCAAGTGGCGAACCGTGACGCCATCGGCAATCTTTACTGAATTAGGAAGGCCGGCTTTATTAGCGCGAGTGAAGATATCTACTTCCACGCCGGCTGCTGCCATCTTGATGGAATTTTCGACCACATAAATATTCATGCCGCCAGCATCACCAGTACCCGCTTGTTCTAGCGGTGAGGTGTGCACCATCAAGGTAGCAATACGGCCTCTCATAGTGTGGCCCGCATCCCGCCTACTATTTCTGAACCGCCATAGACATTCATTTTCTCATCAGGAGTGGTGATGCCCCATTCCGCGAATGCAGCTTGAATGATTGTTCCGACGGCGCGAAGTGAACCATCGGCGATTTTAATAACCAACGTGCGGCCATCTTCTAGAGATGCAACCAGTACTGCCTCCATGCCATCTTTCATAAAGAGACCAGGGATTGCTTGCATCATGCGAGTATTGAGACGACCTTCACCGCCGACATATTCTGGATGTTGGCGAGCCGCAGCCATGACCTCTTGATAGACCGGGTCGGCTGAAACAGTGGCCATGTGAAGAGCGCGAGCCAAGCCGCGAACAGTGACTGAGAAGAGCGGTGCGCCGCAGCCATCAAAAGTCTTATTTATTACCTCTTCGCCAGTAGCCATCTCGATCTCTTTAAGAACTGCTTGCTGCAGCGGATGGTCGAGTGAGAGATAGTTCTTGGTATCCCAATGATTCAGCGCGCAGGTGGCGAGCATGCCGGCATGTTTGCCAGAGCAGTTCATCGCCAGGCGAGTTGCTGGATGAGATCCCCAGAGTTCGCGCTCGAGTGCGCCGAGTGGCTTATCAGTGGCATTGTGGAGATCAGATTCAGTAAAGCGAAATTCAGTAAGCAAATTAAGAATTGCATCTTGGTGCATCTTTGCACCCGAGTGGCTTGATTGCACAAGAGCTAATTGCTGGGGCGTCACTTTCAAACCATTGCGCACCATGGCAGCTGCTTGAAAGAGTTTTACTGATGATCGCGGAAAGATCGGCAGATCAATATTGCCTTTGCTTTTATGGACTGAACCATCGGCATTGAGCGCCAGGAGATGTCCGGCGTGAACGGATTCGACCATGCCATTGCGAACGAGTTCAGCAAGGACTTCGCCTTGGTATTGGCTAAGCATCGGCTTGGCGCTCCAAACTTGCCCAGGTATGTGATTGCAAAGTCTGACCTTCAGCTGCCATGTCGTAAGCCATGAAGAGTTCGCCTTCAACTAATCCGTAGAGACGGCTGCCAGCAGTAACAACTTTTGCGGTAGGAGTGGAGTAGCCCTGATCCATCGCCAGTTGAATCTTTGCGCCGTCAACAACACCGAGCCAGCCTTCAGCAATTCCGGTGTTATGGGCGAGAACGACTTCGAGAACATTGTTCGGCTTAACGCGCCAATATCCCACTTCACTTGCAGCGGGGCGAATGATCTCTTGCGTTGCAGGATCGATGATCCAGGTGCGTGAGAAATAATTAAGGAAGTTGCGGCCATCATGATTAAATGAAACTTCTTGTGCATATTCAAAAGCCGGCGTACCAGGATATTCACCACGACCTTTGCCACGCCAAGTACCAACAAGCCACGCGAGTGGATAGAGCTCTTCATGCAAATTCTCGGGGATTGTGAAGACCATTCTTAATTTACCTCTCGTGTGGTGCGCGCACTATCTGCATGTGAACCGGTGCGCCAGGTTCGCTTCATTCCTGAAAGCCCCTTGGCCAGAAGTGCGAAGCCGAAAACAAATGCGGCGGCGATCAATAGGTATGTGGTGAGCGCCTCCATGGTCTAAGGGTATCGTGGCCTCATGGCAT
>CAIQXR010000065.1 GCA_903875815.1 uncultured Actinomycetes bacterium | reverse complement strand
TAATCGACTCGTCAGCACTTTGCCGTACCCAGTCACCAAGCGCATTGCCATTGCGCGCGCACTTGTCAGCGAACCACGACTTTTGTTACTCGATGACCCTGCCGGCGGCCTCGGCGCCCAAGATATTGACTGGCTGGTTAATTTCATCCATAACATCTCGGCTAAATGCGCAGTGCTCTTAGTCGAACACCATATGGATGTTGTTATGAACGTATGCGATCGACTCTATGTACTGAACTTCGGTGAAGTCATCGCCTCTGGCACGGTCGACCAGGTGCGTAATGACCCAGCAGTAATCGCGGCCTATCTTGGGGCAGATGCATGAGCGCGCTGGTCATCGATAATTTAAGTGTGAGCCATGGTGCTATTACTGCCGTGCGTAACCTCTCCTTCGAAGTTTCCGAAGGTGAATTGGTTGCGATCATTGGCTCGAATGGTGCGGGCAAGACCACGCTGCTGCGCACTTTAACGGGACTCAAGAGTGCTCAAGCAGGAAGTGCTAGCTGGAAAGGTCGCGCCTTGCTGGGCGCGAAGCCAGAGAATTTAGTTCGACAAGGAGTCGTCCATGTCGCCGATGGAAAATCTGTTGTCGCTGAATTATCGGTCGCGGAAAACCTAGCACTGGGTGGAATCTGGCGGCGCGATAAGGCCGATGTTAAAAAGGCAACTGCTGAAGTCATTGCACTCTTTCCCAGACTCGGTGAGCGATTGAAGCAAGGCGCAGATACTTTGTCGGGCGGCGAACGTCAGATGTTGGCAATCGGTCGCGCGCTGATTGCTCGACCAGAATTGCTCTTACTCGATGAACCATCACTGGGATTGGCGCCGCTCGTGATTGAAGAGATCTTCCACACCCTCAATACTCTGCGCAAGAAGACCGGCCTGACGGTTGTCTTGGTCGAGCAAAACGCAATGAGCGCGCTGAAAATTGCCGACCGCGGTGTCGTCATTAATCTCGGCGAATTAGTTGCTGTGGGCAAATCACAGGACCTCATCAACGATCCAGCGCTGCGCGCTGCCTACTTGGGGTATTAATGATGCGAATTCTGAGTAGCCTATTAATTGGTCTGAGCTCTGGCTCTATTTATAGCTTGATGGCAGTGGCACTAGTTCTTGTCTGGCGTTCGACCCGGGTCGTTAATTTTGCTCAGGCAGGCCAAGCAATTCTCTCCACCTACATTGGCTACGTTGCACTCACGCATTGGAATAACTATTGGTTGGCCCTTCCGGTCGCAGTAGTAGCGGGTGCGATTATTGGTGGCTTGGTTGACCTGATTGTCATCCGCAGCCTTGCTAAACGATCTGCCCATGGGCCACTCGCTGCGATTGCTCCGATCATCGCGACGTTGGGGTTACTCGGAATTATTCGCAGTGTTGTGGGAATGATTTGGGGTGGAGACCTACATCAGTACCCAGCTCCAGTCTCCAATCACGGCTATACCTTTGGCACGACCACGATTCCATTCTCGCCTTATAACTTGCTGATCGTTTCCACCACCGTCGGGGTAATGGCGCTCTTTGCCGTGATCTTCCAGCGCACTTCACTGGGGTTAGCGCTCCGCGCCTCTGCCTTTGCACCAGAGACATCCCGACTCGCTGGAGTTCGAGTAGATCGAGTTCGCACCATTGGCTGGGCGATCTCTGGCGCAGCAGGTGCAATCGCTGGCGTCTTGGTGACTCCGCAAAATTCACTTTCGCCAAACTCGCTTGATCTGCTACTCGTCCTGGGTTTTGTTGCAGCAGTCATTGGCGGGCTAGAGAGTTTGGTGGGAGCTGCTATCGGCGGTCTGGTTCTAGGTATCGGCCTTACTTTTGTACGCGAGTTCGTCAGTACCTCGTTGGAATTTCCGGCGACATTTGTTGTGCTCTTGCTCGTACTGCTGATCAAACCTGCTGGATTAATTGCAGCGCGAAAGGGGCGAGATGCGTAAGAAAAATATTCGTGGCCTCATTTTTGTGGGGATCGGTATCGTCCTTTATTTACTCAGCAATGTGGTGGGGGAGTATCGAGTCTCTGAAGGGACAACTGCTGCCTGCTATGTCATCGCTATTGCATCAATCGTTCTGCTGACTGGTTACACCGGACAGATCTCTCTGGGTCATGGCGCGCTGATGGCAGTCGGTGCCTATGCCGCAGTTCTGGCACGTATTCATTGGCATCTCTCACTCGCACTTACTTTCGCGGTGGCAGTTCTGGCAG
>CAIQXR010000064.1 GCA_903875815.1 uncultured Actinomycetes bacterium | reverse complement strand
GGCGGATATCAAAGGCCTTAGAGACAGACTCTAAATTAAGGAGATTTTTTCCAGCCATAGCCCAAGCGTAATAGAGTGCGGACATGTCCATTACCGATCGCCAATATGCCCTGGACCTTGATGCTAAGGATCCACTTGCTGGCTATAAAGAGCAGTTTGTTATCACCGATCCAGAGATGTGTTACCTCGATGGCAATTCATTGGGTCGTCTACCCAAGAAGACAGTAGAGCTCGTCAATAACTTCATGCTCAACGAATGGGGCAAGGAAGTCGTGGATGGTTGGGGTCATTGGATCGATGAAGCACAACCCACCGGTGATCTCATTGGTCGCGCCACACTCGGCGCAGGTCCAGGACAAGTCTTGGCATGTGACACCACATCGGTAAATTTCTATCAGTTGGTAGGCGCCGCCCTTCGCGCACGCCCTGGTCGCAAAACGATCATCATCGATGCCGCAAATTTTCCTACCGATCGCTATATCTTGCAAGGCTATGCCGATCGTTTGGGTCTCAATCTTGTTGTTATCGATAACGAGAGCGATGCATTAGGTGAGCGCGTTACACCCGAGATGCTCAAGCCCTATCTCTCGGAAGATGTCGCTCTTGTTACTTTGGAAGTTATTCAATATCGCGGCGGTGGACGCAATCCCATCAAGGAGATCACTGATTTAGTTCGCTCTTTTGGTGCACTCACTTTGTGGGATGCCGCGCATGCAGTGGGCGCAATCGAAATGAATTTCGATGCTGATGGCGTTGATCTCGCAGTGGGTTGTACATATAAATACGGCAACTCTGGTCCCGGCGCACCAGCTTGGCTCTATGTCTCCAAGCGGCTACAAGCCGAACTCCAAGTTCCGATTCAAGGTTGGTTTGCACAAGCAGATCAATTTGAGATGGGCCCTGACTTTGAAAAGTCGAATGACATTCGCGGCTTCCAGATTGCCAGTCCTTCACTGATTGGTCTTCGCTGTATTCAAAGCGCTTTCGGCATGATTGAAGAGGCTGGCATCACAGAAATTGCGCAGAAGTGCGCGACCGGCACCGAGATGATGATTGGTCTCTACGACGCATGGCTCGCAGACCTTGGCTTCACACTTAATACTTCGCGCGATTCCTTAGAGCGCGGTGGACATATCTCGTTGGTCCATCCCGATGCCAAGCGGATTGCTGTTGCGCTTCGTAAATTCGCCAATGTGATTCCAGACTATCGTGTCCCCAATTCAATTCGCGTTGCGATCTCACCACTGGCGACTTCATACACCGAAGTCTGGGATGGCTTCCAGCGTTTGCGCGATCTGGTCTCCACCCGCCAATACGAAAAGATTGAAATCGATGGGAACCGCGTGACATGAGCACAGAACACGATCCAGCACTGACTTACGCCTCGTATTTGGCAGTCGACGAGCTTCTACAATTACAGCGGCCGTTATCTGATGGACCCGAGCACGACGAGCTGCTCTTCATTGTTATTCACCAGACCTATGAATTGTGGTTCAAGCAACTCTTGCATGAGTTGACTGAGGCGCAAGCAACTTTGGAAGCAGGCGATACTTATCGCAG
>CAIQXR010000063.1 GCA_903875815.1 uncultured Actinomycetes bacterium | reverse complement strand
GAACGGCGGGAGCCTCCCGCGCTGAGCGTGCGTATTGAGATCACCATACCCCCGAAGGAGCGTGAGCGTGGGGATTTCCACATCCCTATTCACGCTTATTTATCGGGTTTTGAGCGTGGCTGGGCGTGGGTGGGCTTGGTTGGGTGGGCTGGGCGGGCATGAGCGCTGGTGAGGCTCAGGACTTAGCGGATGAGATCTTCAGGGCCGGCCAGAAAGATCTCTTCCGGGGCGCCTTGGGCACCGGCCTCGTAGCCCTCCAGGAAGGCTTCGGCGAGATCACGCTTCTCACAGCGCTCGAGGAGTGCGTAGAAGTCATCCCCATGGCCAGGAATGGCGAGATGGATGAGTTCATGGAAGAGGACATATCTAATGACGTACTCAGGAGCCAGCGCCAAACGATGCGATATCCGAATTGTCCGATCTACCGTGGTGCATGAACCCCAACGATCGCGCATCGAGCGCCAATTGATTGCCGCTGGCTTAACGGTGATCTCCGGCAACTGGGCTGCCAGCATCTCATCAGCCCACTGAGTCAGCTCACTATCGCTGCGCCGCTGCTTTGCTTCTCGCGCTCGCACTAATTCGATCATCTGAGGGATGACTAAGGCCTCTTCTTTGCGGCTCATGCGAGCCGGAATATGAATTTCAATCAGACCATTGGAGCGAAAGGCTTGCATGCTCCGTTTGCGGCGAGAACTGCGAATGACTCGGAACTCGGGAAGATCATTGATCTCGGGGAGGTTGGCATTTTTACTTGATTTTCGGGCAGGGGTTGTGGAAGAGAGCATGGGCGGGAGAATATTTTGGAAGAACTCTTCTTGAATGAAGTTATCCACTCGAAAGCTCCCTCCACAGATTTGCCCTCTTATTAACAGGGTTATTCACAACTTTATCAACAGGGGAAGGGGAGTTGTGGGATGCGCTCGGATCGCCATGAAGTTGATTCACTGCACTACTTATCGTAAGTTTCGCATCACGAAGTCCTCGGATAACCGTTCTTTATTTGCAAGGGGAAGGCAAATAAAGATTGAGCGCCCGGGGGCTTCGCTTTTTTATGTCGCGATGACCGGTCCGACCAGTGCGACTGGTACGACTAGTACGACTAGTACGACCAAGGTATGAAGATGGGTTAGCGGGAGAAGCCTTGCTGAATTATTTCTGAGAGCTAGGGCCGTTCTCTCCAGCGCCCCCATCGCCTCCATCATGCCCAGCATCCCCATCACTTCCAAAATCAAAGAGCGCTGAGAGATCATCGGGAACAGTAGTGCTGGCAATAAATTTTTCGACGTTGGCAAGATCAGCGCTTGTGGGAAGTAGCGCTTCATTCTCCCAACGATGATCGCGTTCTGCGAGACCTTCTAATTCATTAACTTCTGACCAGAATGTTGCGCATTCACGCATCTGTCGCGGCGAAATCTCTAAGCCAAGAAGAGTTTTAAATAGTTGTTGAGTAGGAGCAGCAGTAGCGCGCTTGCGACGTGAAGTTTCGTGGAGTGCTGCAAATGATGGAAGCCGGTTGCCACCTGCAAGTGATGTGACGTGATCAATCCAGCCTTCAATGAGTGCCAATGCCATCTCTAATTTGTGGAGTGCAGCTTCTTGTTTAGGAGTTTGTTCTGGAGTGAACATTCCCTGATTGATTGCAACGCTGATGGATTGGGGATTATTAATGTCGAGTTCGCCAGTATTCATCGCGCTTTCGGCTTGATTTTGTATGGTCTGAATATCGATCCGGATGCCTTTGCCATACTCAGAAATCAATGAATTTATATAGTCGCCAAGCCATGGGGTATTGGCAAAGAGGCGAGCCGCTGCTGCTTCGCGCAGAGCGAGATAGATACGGATCTCCTCTTCCGGGATCTCCAGACCTTCGCTCCAGCTGAGAATATTTTGAGGGAGCAG
>CAIQXR010000062.1 GCA_903875815.1 uncultured Actinomycetes bacterium | reverse complement strand
TAAGCAGACATTGCCCGTGCGCTCACCATTACCAAAGAGCGTGCCTTCAATGCGATCAGCTCCTGCAAGATAGCCGAGTTCGGCTGCGGCAACACCAGTGCCACGATCGTTATGGGGGTGAAGACTTAAGACGATGGAATCGCGATACTTCAGGTGGCGATGCATCCATTCAATCGAGTCGGCATAGACATTGGGAGTTGCCATTTCCACTGTGGCGGGAAGATTGATAATCGTCTTGTGCTCAGGAGTTGGCTGCCAGACATCATTGACGGCGTCGCAGACTTCGAGTGCAAACTCAAGTTCGGTACCGGTATATGACTCTGGTGAGTATTCAAAGGAGATGAGCGTTTCTGGCATCGTCGCGGCGAACTCTTTACAGAGTTTCGCACCTTCGACTGCGATGGCCTTGATCCCATCCTTTTCAAGCCCAAAGACAACGCGACGCTGAAGTGTCGACGTGGAGTTATAGAGGTGAACGACAGCTTGCTTGGCGCCCTTGAGTGATTCGAAAGTGCGCTTGATGAGCGGTTCGCGAGCTTGGGTCAGGACCTGAATGACAACATCGTCAGGAATAAGACCTTCTTCAATAATGGTACGTACAAAGTCAAAGTCAGTCTGGCTAGCCGATGGGAAGCCCACTTCAATCTCTTTGTAACCCATCTCGACGAGTAATTTGAACATGGCGAGCTTGCGTGGTGAATCCATTGGATCGATCAGAGCTTGATTACCATCGCGAAGATCTACAGAACACCACTGTGGAGCCTTCGTAATCTTCTTGGTAGGCCAGGTGCGATCGGTGAGATCGACGGGAATAAAGGGCGCGTAGCGATGCACGGGCATTTTTGAAGGTTGTTGCTGTGGGAAATTCATTATCTTTTACACTCCTGAAATTTGTAGGGCCTGGGTTAACCGGCAACGCCAAACCCCACGACGAGAGGACCGGTTAGTTGGCCTCGCCGTGGCAGCTAAGGAGGAGTGCTGCTAAACGCATGTCAGTAGGTTATCAAATTTTCGGCTACCTGAGAACACTAGGTAAATCTAGAGAACTGGCAGGTAGCGATCGAGCTCGTAGGCCGAGACCTGCTTACGGTAATCGCTCCATTCAGCCCGCTTATTTCGTAAAACGTACTCAAAGACATCTGCGCCCAGGGCTTCGCGAACAAGATCGCTTCCCTCCATGGCGATGATTGCCTCTTCCAAATCTGATGGGAGCGGCTGCGGGTTCTTGCTCTCTTCCAAAATGTAGCCCTGCTCGATGCCACGAAGACCAGCGGCGATGATCACCGCAAAAGCGAGGTATGGATTGCATGCCGAATCTGGTGTGCGCACTTCTACGCGAGTGGAGTTCTCTTTCTTTGGCTTGTAGGCCGGAATACGAACCATGGCGCTGCGATTGTTATGACCCCAAGTGACAAATGCTGGTGCTTCTCCCCCACCATTGAGTCGCTTGTAGGAGTTAACCCATTGATTGGTGATCGCGGTAATTTCACGAGCGTGCTTCAAGATGCCGGCAACAAAAGAACGACCGACGGCCGAGAGTTGATCCGGTGCGCCTTCTTCATAGAATGCATTTGCCTCACCTTTGAAAAGTGAGAAGTGAGTATGCATCGCACTTCCCGGATGATTAGTGAATGGCTTGGGCATAAAGGAGGCATGGAAACCTTGATCGAGGGCAACTTCTTTGATGACATGACGGAAGGTCATGATGTTATCCGCAGTGGAGAGTGCATCGGCATATCGCAGGTCAATCTCTTGTTGGCCAGGTGCACCTTCGTGATGGCTAAATTCCACAGAGACGCCCATCGCTTCTAACATCGTGATCGCTTGACGTCGGAAATCATGTCCGACCGCAGCCGGCGTGTGATCAAAATATCCACCTTGATCTACGGGCTCTGGCGCTTCGCCCGCCTTTGGAGCATTTTTGAAGAGGAAAAATTCCATTTCGGGATGGGTGTAACAGGTGTAACCCATGTCTGCTGCGCGATTAAGAACCTTCTTTAATACTGCGCGCGGATCGGCAGATGAAGGCGAGCCATCGGGCATAGCAATGTCGCAGAACATGCGTGCTGCTCCGGGCGCAGCTGTTCGCCATGGCAGGACTGAGAATGTGCCAGCGTCGGGTTTTGCCAACATGTCGGATTCAGTTTCGCGGGCGAAACCTTCGATGGCCGAGCCATCAAAACCGATGCCTTCAGTAAAGGCGCCATCGAGTTCAGCTGGTGCGATTGCAACAGATTTCAAGAACCCCAAAACATCGGTGAACCAGAGGCGGACGAATCGAATCGAACGCTCTTCCAATGTGCGAAGGACAAATTCTTCTTGCTTGCTGATCTCTTCCATAACTTCGATCTTGCCAAAGCCTGGTTACGGGAATGTTAACTAGTCAGCGAAGGGCAGGCCATGAGCGTCAGCGACAGCCTTGTACATGACCTTTCCGTCGTGAATATTGAGGCCGCGAGCAAGGCCCGGGTCGTCAGCACATGCCTTTTCCCAGCCCTTATTTGCTAGCGCCAGTGCATATCGAATGGTTGCGTTGGAGAGTCCCGCAGTAGATGTAGCCGGGACTGCGCCAGGCATATTCGCAACACAGTAGTAGAGCGAGTTGTGAACCGCGAAAGTTGGTTCGGCATGCGTTGTTGCACGCGATCCTTCAAAGCATCCACCCTGATCGATTGCGACATCAACGAGCACACTGCCTGGCTTCATCTTGGAGACGAGGGCATCGGTTACTAATTTAGGTGCTTTAGCTCCCGGCACGAGTACGGCGCCAATTACTAAATCTGCCTCGAGCAACTGCGCTTCAATTTCAAAGGCCGATGAAGCGAGCGTCTTAATCTGGCCATGGAATTGATCGTCAATCTCACGCAATCGGTTGAGATCAAGATCGAGAATTGTGACATCGGCTCGCATGCCGTGGGCGATCATCGCTGCCGAAAGTCCAACGACGCCACCACCAAGTACAACAACTTTTGCAGGCTTAACTCCCGGAATTCCTCCCAGAAGCACGCCTCGACCGCCGTTAGGTTTCTGCAGAGTTGCTGCGCCCACTTGGATCGACATTCGACCAGCGACTTCAGACATGGGGGCTAGTAGCGGGAGGGTCCGTCCCGATTCAACAGTTTCATAGGCAATCGCAGTTGCGCCCGATGCGATGAGCGCATCGGTACATTCTCGTGATGCAGCCAAATGGAGATAAGTGAAGATCAACTGGCCGTTTCGCATCCGATGATATTCATCGGCAACAGGCTCTTTCACTTTGAGAATCATCTCGGCGTTCTGCCAGACCTCATCGGCCGTAGCCAGGATTGTTGCGCCCGCTCGCTGGTAGTCGCTATCAGAAATCGATGACCCTACGCCCGCGCCACTTTCGACGAGAACAGTGTGGCCGGCCTGAACTAATGAATGAACTCCCGAAGCAGTTGCTGCTACGCGAAATTCATTGTTCTTAATCTCTTTAGGGATTCCAACTTTCACGGTTACACTCCTTTTGAGTGAGAACGCCGTTGTCCTCACCTCTTCATCATAATCACCCAAAAATACTGGAACAGATCTTGGGGTGTAATTCGGATCTCATTATTGCCAGACTCTCAGGCGGCCAGCCCGCGGCAAAGACTCGGCGCAATAATTTAGCCAGGGGGTAATCGGGATCATCGAAGAGCGCCTCCGTGAGGGCATCTTGGGCTGCAACGGAATCTTCCAACTCATAGCAAATAGCGGCGAAAATGGTGAGGGCGGGAGCCTTGAGTTTGTAGGGGGCGAGTGTTGCGAGCTCTCGCCAAAACTTCCATAGGAGTTCGATCGTCGATGCGGTTACTGTTCCCATGGCATAGTCGCGCACTTGTAGATCTTGCAATCGGGCTAGTACATGCGCAATGAGGTCAAGATTGTTGAGGGCTTGCTCTTCGGTGAAATCCGCAATCAGCTGATCGACCGCTTGCGCACCTTCGCGTTGCAATATCTGTGTTCGAGCTATATCTGAGTATTTAATCTCCTCAATTTTCTTGAGTGATTCAGCAATTCTTTCCGGTCTCTCTTCTTCATTGATCAAGGTAAGTGTCATGTCCTTATGGTTATGCATTTTGTCTCATCGCGAAGAAGACGTTTGCTCGCGCTGTGGAAAGCAGATATCTGTTAATGAACATATTTAGTGGGCGCTGGTGAAACATGGATAACTTGTTGATAGTTCTGGACAATGGCTCCACCCATGACCGGACTCATCACGCCGGCCGCCGACCATTGACCGCCCCACGAGACTCGCAGGGTCGCGGGATAATCGCCAGGACGTAGGTATCGATGAGTTATCGATCCTGCCGGATAAGGAGCGCCGGGGTCATTCGATGTTATTTCTGGTGTGCCATCCCCAAAGTTGAAAGTGAAAGAGGGCTGCAGGTCTACCGATATGGCTTCACCTAACAAGGTAACCACTGTGGAGAACTGGGGATTGGTATCACTCCAGAGATAGACCGGAATTCCCACCACCACAGTAGGTGAGGGTTGATAAAAGAAATTGTGGGTCGGTATCAACTGCGAGAGTTGATCAACTAGTGAAGTAGCAGGCTTTGTAACTTTGGCGACGCGATTAGCGCGAGGTGTGTACGGTCGATATACATAAGGTCTGGGCGCTCGAGTGGCGCGAGGTGTCGCAGGGTTGACGACCTTTCGCTTCGCGGGAGAGGCAGGGGCGGGTGAATGAGTCGGAAGCGGCTTTGGCGATACTGGTCCACTCCCCTTGCGCGCCTTAATCACCAATTGATTCGTCGTGGGATCGGTATAGACCTCGACACAGACTTTCTGAGCACAGTCGGTTGCTGCATGCGCAATTGAGTGAGGCGCAATCAGATTTGCCATGACGAGAAGTGCCAGAAGCTTTTTCTTCATGAGGTGAACTTACGAGCTATCGAAATAACTCACTGTGCCGTAGGCCTTGGCTGTGCATAACCCCGAAGTTCATGCCACTCTAGGTGAGTGAGTGCGCGCGATGGAGATGGTTGGGTGGAGTGCTCCTGCGGGAGTAAACACTGGGGGCGCCATGGCGCTGCCGGCCTTCTGCTCGTGCGTGATTCGAAAGTACTCCTTCAACACCGAGCGCCATGGGTTCACAATGGCGATACGTGGGGTGTGCCAGGTGGGGCGCGCGATTCACACGAGAGTGTTATTGAGGCAGCGATTCGCGAGGCCGTTGAAGAGATCGG
>CAIQXR010000061.1 GCA_903875815.1 uncultured Actinomycetes bacterium | reverse complement strand
GGCATGTGCTGGTGTGGGCAAGATAAATAGTCCAACGAAGATTGCGAACAGGAGGGCCAAGGCCGAATATCGGCTAGCTATCGAAATCTCCCGCTGGTTCACATTCGAATTTTAGGGGCTATATCCTTAAGTGGTGAACAGCGCCATGGCGATCTCTCGCCAACTCTCCCCCGATGAGTGGGAGATTCTGCGCGATATTCGACTCCGCTCACTTCAAGCCAACCCAGAAGCTTTCGGCGGGAAATATGAGGTGGAGTCGCTCTTCACAGAGCAAGAGTGGC
Source organism: uncultured Actinomycetes bacterium (assembly GCA_903875815.1). The sequence goes on along the minus strand of CAIQXR010000061.1, from coordinate 3,951 downwards.
GTAATTGGTTCATCAAAATGGATGTCGTTGTGGGATTTGTCGATGACAGATCTGCCGGAATGATGACCGTCGAAGTACTTGATGGTGACCACGGAGCTACCTGTTGGCTCGGAGGCTGTTGGGTAGATCCTGATTTTCGTGGCAAAAAAGTTTTCTCGCAGATGTTTCAATACTTAGATCTCTTTGCTTATGCAAAGGGTTGGCAGCGCCAAGGTCTTGGAGTGTGGGCACATAACGATCTCGCGATTAAAGCTTATGAGGCACTTGGCTTTAGAGTTGCTGGTGAAAAGATGCCCAGCACCATGCAACCCGGAAAGTTTTATATTCATATGATCCGCGATACTCAAACGTAAAAGCTAGATCTCTGTGCGAGCGACCAAACTCTTGCGCACCTTGGCGGCCATGACATAACCCACAACCCCAACGAGTAGATCCACAGCGAGAGTTCCGAGCGTAAATAGCTCCACTTTTCCACGGCTGAGGCCCCACGTATCAGCGAAGCTGTATTTGATTCCGAGTAAACCTTCGACCGTACCTGGGAAGAGAACTCCCATCGATCCCAAAACAATATAGATGAAGACGACGGTGCCCATAATCTGGAAACCGCGACGACCGCCAGGTGTGGTGAAGGGGCGCTTCACATCTGGATACGAGCGATTGAGTTTCATGACAGCGGGAATTATTAATAGATAAGAGACGAGCAGTGTTGAAACTGCGCACGAGAGCACCACTTTAAATATCGCCCCGGTATCACCACTCACTAATTTCATACCTGCAACTAAGAAGAGTGAAGCCATAACGCCGGACAACATATTGACGCGCATGGGTGTGCCAAAGCGCTCGGAGAATTCACCGAACCAACCATTCATGAAGGCGCCATCTGCTGCTGCCATTGCTTGAATACGATCGGTCGCCATCATCCATGATGCGCCGAGGCCAAGTAAGCCAATGATAAAGAGCAGCGCTGCAATCCCAAGTAAGAACTTGCTTGCGCCTCCATAAATACTAAAGACTGTCGCTACGGAATCCATGAAGCCAGTGAGGCCTTGAACGTTCTTCATGGGAACAACTAACAAAATCGAAAGTACAGGTAAGACATAGGCGAGCGCAGAAACAATACTTCCGATCCGAATGGAGGGCGCTGTATCTTTTCCAGCATCATGCATCTCTCCCGATGCTGCGTTCGGCGCTTCAAAGCCAACATAAGAAAATAGAATGATTGGTGCAACGCCCATGAATCCAGCAACAGTAGGAGTGAGGCCGCCAAAATCAAAAGGTTGGAAGCCATTTTTTATTCCATAAATCATGGTCGTTACCACCATGATGACGAGCAAACCAATTTTCGCGTAAGCCGCCCAATTGATGATGTACTTGCCTTTCTTCAAACTAATAACCGCTAAGAAGATAGCGATCCAAATAAATGCGAGTTTGAAGATCCACTCACCGGCCGAACCCGAATGGACTTTGTGGAGGTATGCACTGAAGGCATCGAAGGCGATGAAGCTGAGTGATCCACCAAGCCACAATGGATTAGTAATCCAGTAAAGAACCGATGCAATACCCGCGGGCAAACGACCGAAAGCGAACTTCACCCACTGATAAGGCCCACCTTCCTCAGGAAATGCCGAACCAGTCTCTGCCATCATCAAAGCGTTTGGAGCCATGAAGGTAATAACGATGACAACCGCCCAAAAGAGCGATTGAGTTCCGCCGGCTGCAATCGTGCCGATGGTGTCCAGTGAGATATAGGCGGCGATGATGAACATGATGATGTCCAATCGGCCAAGGGATTTAACGAGCCGCTTCTCTTGTTGGGCAGCGAGCTGGGTTAAATGGAGGTTTTCATTTCCGAGATTGCGCTGGGTGCTCATGGGACTGAGTCTAAGGAGCGAGTTACAGCCATGTAATTCTCCACACCGTGGATAAAAGGTGTGGATAAGTAGCAGGTGAAATTCGGCTCGTTCTCAGGAAACCCCCAGACTCTGAGAGCATTCTCTCCGTATGACCAGCGCATTGTTAACAAAGAGCCCGTCGAAGGAGAGCACCATGGCCGATAAGACCGAGGCAACCACGCAACGAATCTTGGTTGTCGACGATGAATCCAGTATCTCTGAATTGATCGCCACCAGTCTGCGCTTCGTGGGCTTTGATGTGCGCACCGCTGCCACCGGCTCCGAGGCACTACAAGTCGCTGAACAGTTCAAGCCACATGCACTCATCCTCGATGTCATGCTTCCCGATCAAAATGGTTTCGAAGTCTGCCGCCAGCTTCGCCAAGATGGCCACAGTGTGGGAGTTCTCTTCCTCACCGCCAAAGACACTGTTGAAGACAAGATCACTGGTCTCACTATTGGTGGCGATGACTATGTCACCAAGCCATTTAGTTTGGAAGAACTTGTTGCCCGCCTACGCGCACTTCTCCGTCGCATTGGCGTCACACAAGTAGAACCCGATGATGAGAAAGTTCGCTTCGCCGATCTCGAGCTCGATGAAGCTACTCATGAAGTTCGTCGCGCCGGCAATCTCATTGATCTCTCCCCTACTGAATTTCTCTTGCTCCGCTATCTCATGATCAATGCCGATCGAGTTGTCAGCAAGTCCCAGATTCTCGACCACGTCTGGCAATACGACTTCCGTGGTGATGCCGGAATTGTGGAGACGTATGTTTCCTATCTTCGCAAGAAGATCGATATCTATGAACCAGCGCTGATTCATACGGTGCGAGGCGTGGGATATCGCATGCGTATGCCCGCTAAAAAGTAATATTGCTGCATGGCTCAACCGTTGGCTCGATTCGCGCTCTCGCGCTGGTCGCTGCGCAATCGCTTGATCGTCGCCACTATGGCGCTTTCTGCAATTGCCATCATCGCCTCGGACTTTGCCGCAAGTACTTCACTCAATCGCTTCCTTGTTAATCAAGTAGATACCCAGCTGCAATCAGTTGCTGGCGGATCACTTCTTCGCCTCGATCGCGCGGGTATTGATCCAAACTCGATCGACAGTTCAGCAAACCCCACTGGCACAACAGATGAACAACCGTTCAAACCGGTTCGTCCACTCGGTGGCGTTCCTACTGCCACCACTGTGACGCTACTTGATCTCAATGGCGCGCTAGTCGGACAACTCGGTGGCGATATCGATAGCGTTGGTGGCGATAATCCCTTTATTGGTTTAACTCCTGCCAAAGTCATTAGTTATCAAGCAAAACCATTCACGCTTTATGGCAACGGAAAGAATCCAGATATTCGCGCGATTGCGCGGTTGTTGCCATCGGGTGTGGGAACTGTTGTTGTCTCTGTCTCGATGCAGAGCGTCGATGGCACACTCCACAAATTACATTGGCTCTTCTTCCTCATTTCTTTGATTGTTCTCGCCTCTATTGGCGTAATTGGTTTCCTTCTTATTCGACTCACCTTGCAGCCACTCACCGAAGTGGAAGAGACTGCCCAAGCTATTGCCGATGGCGATCTCTCCGCTCGTTTGCCAGATGTCAGCGAAAAGACTGAGGTAGGACGACTTACACACTCGCTCAACAAAATGCTTTCGCGGATTGAAGAATCTTTTGCCATTCGATTGGAATCTGAATCTAAGCTCCGTCGATTCGTTGCTGATGCCAGCCACGAACTACGTACTCCGCTTACTGCCATCCGTGGTTTCGCTGAACTCCATCGCCAAGGAGCTGTTGTGGGCGAGGAAAAGACCAAGGAACTTGTTGGCCGGATTGAGAAAGAATCGATTCGCATGTCTGGCTTGGTGGAAGATCTCTTACTTCTCGCACGGTTAGACCAAGCACCGGAATTAGAGAAGTTGCCAGTTAATCTCGATAATGTGATTAAGGAAGCTGTTGCTTCCGCCCGTGCTGCTGGACCAGATCACCCCATCACTATCGCCTTGGATTCCGAAGAGAGTTTCGTTCTCGGTGATGCCGCGCGAATTCATCAAGCGGTCGCT
>CAIQXR010000060.1 GCA_903875815.1 uncultured Actinomycetes bacterium | reverse complement strand
GGATCAACTGCAGCAGGTCCAGGAGCTGTGGATGCGACATAGGCAGCGAGTGCAGCGATCTGCTCGGCGTTGTAGACCGGCTTCTTACGCATTGCTTGCTGACTCATATCGGCCATCGGCATACGGCCGGTACCTACTTGGAAATCTACAGACGCGGCGCCCACACCAATAAGTGAAGGGGCGATTGCGCCACCTTCAGCATTAAGACCGTGGCAGGAGGAGCAACCGCGAGCAAAGATCTGCTTTCCTTCAGCGATCAAAGTTGATTGCGAAGTGGCAGTGGTGCTCTGTGCATTCGGAAGTGCGCTAGCAACTCCAAAGCCGGTTCCGACAGTGATCAGCGCGATGATAAATAGGGCTGGTGCTGCCATGCGGTGGCGGCGGTAGCGAGAGAGTTTCTTCATAGTCATATCCACCTAATTACTTAATGAGATAGATCGCTGAAAAGAGCGCGATCCACACAATGTCGACGAAGTGCCAGTAGTACGAGACCACGATTGCGGTTGTTGCTTGATTATGTCCAAACTTTTGCGCGCGGAATACGCGAATCATGACGATAAGGAAGGCGATTAATCCGCCTGTGACGTGGAGACCGTGGAAGCCAGTCGCGATATAGAAAACGGAACCATATGCAGATGAAGAGAGGGTCAGACTTTCGCGAACGAGATTGGCATATTCATAAATCTGCCCACCAACGAAGAATGCGCCCATGAGAAATGTCAGAGCGAACCATTCGCGCATGCCCCACTTCTTGAATGCCCAAATTGATCCCGTGCGACGTGCTTGGAAGCGTTCGGCCGCAAAGACTCCGAACTGGCAAGTGACTGAGGAGAGAACAAGTACCGTGGTGTTGATCGATGCGAAGTGCACATTCAACTTCGATGTGTATTCGGCCCAGACTTTTGGTCCCTGCACGGCGCGAGTGGTGAAGTACATCGCGAAGAGTGCAGCGAAGAACATCAATTCACTCGAGAGCCAAACAATCGTTCCAACGGCAACCGCATTGGGGCGATTGACTCGTGCCGGCGGGGTATGGGACGGGGTGGCTGCTGCCATGGTGGGGCTTGTCATGAGGACGATTATTCCTGATAACTGCCTCAAACGATGAATGCTGGACCCCTTGAGAATCTGGCCAATGGGTGAGACTGATCACGCGAGAAATGCGGGGTTTTGCCCCTAGAATCGGAGCCATGAGCAGCCTGGTATTTGCCCTCTATTCCGATGATCAGAGTGTGCGTTCCCAGGTGGTCGCCGCCCTGGGATCTCAAGTCAGTCCCAGCCACCCTCACCACGAAATCCGCGAATTCGCCACCGGCGACGCGTTACGTCTCTACCTTGATCAAAAGGGCCGGGTCGATCTCTTCATCCTCGATGGCGAGGCTGTACCTGAAGGTGGCATGGGCCTAGCTCGCGCTTTCAAGGATGAAATATTCCAATGCCCACCGGTCCTACTTCTGACTGGCCGTCCGAGCGACAGCTGGCTCGCTTCATGGTCTAAGGCCGACGCCACAGTCATCCACCCGGTCGATCCCTTTACATTGGCAAACCGTGTAGCAGGGTTGCTACCGATCCAATCAATAGCTTCGACTTCCCACGCATGACTTTAGGCTGGAACGAGCTCTTTACTTCACTCGAAAATAAGCAGGATCTCAACCCTGATCTCGCCAGTTTCGTCATGACCGAGATTTTGGAAGGACGCGCCGATAAGGAAGATATCAAGCGCTTTCTCACTCTCTTAAACGACAAGGGCTATGCCACTGCCGATATCGCATTGATGGTGGGCAAGATGTTTGAGTACGCAGCGCCTATTTCGATCAGTGAAAGAGCCGTGGATCCGGTAGGAACTGGCGGGGATGGTCGTAACACAATCAACATCTCGACTACCTCAGCGATGGTCACCACTGCTGCTGGTGCACGAGTGGTAAAGCATGGTTCTGGTGCGGCCTCATCAAAATCTGGCGCCGCCGATGTTCTCGATGCCTTGGGAGTTGTCACCACACTTTCTGGTCCGCAGATTGAGGAGACAGTTCGTCGCTTAGGGATCGGCTTCTTACGAGCCACCACATTCCATCCCGCCCTTCGCCACGCAGTGGCTGCTCGAAAAGAATTGGCCGTCCCTTCTATTTTCAATATCTTGGGCCCGCTAGCAAACCCTGCCAAGCCCAAGGCAATCGCTTTAGGGGTAGCACGTGAAAGTGCTCTGCCGTTAATGGCCAAAGTGATTGCTGATCGTGGTGGTGAAGGCTTCGCTTTCCGAAGTAATGACGGACTCGATGAAGTAGCGCTCTCGGATTTCACTCAGGTTCTGCAAATAACAAATGGTGAAGTAACTTCGCATACTTTTGATCCGCAGGATTTGGGTATTGCCAGAGCCCCCATCTCAGAACTTGTTGGTGGAGAACCTGCGCATAATGCAGCGATAATTAAGGACGTTCTTCAAGGTAAGAAGGGCGCACCTCGTGAAGCGATCCTGCTCAATTCCGCAATAACTATTGCTGCCTTCAAAGCCGACTTCTCGCTGGGTGTCACTCAGCAGATCGCCAACGGCTATGTATTGGCCGAGCAAGCGATCGACAGTGGTCGCGCGTGGGAAGTTCTCGAAAATTGGAAGAACCTCACTCAAGAATTAGCGGCTACTTCGCCTGCCAGCTGATCGTCGCAGGAACGTACTGAGACTCTCCACAGTTGTGACGTCGTAAGTACCGGCTCGCTCCAAGAGTCGGTGAAGAAGTTCCACTGTAGTCCGAACATCATCGAGCGCTCTGTGGGTCGGAGATTGCTCTGTTTCGAAGAAGGCGGCAAGCGTCCCTAATTTGTAATTGAGAATCTCATCGCGAGGAATGACGAGTCGAGCGAATTTGACGGTATCGATCACCCGAAAATCCGGCCAAGCAATCTCATTGGCATCGGCTGCTGCTTGAAGAAATCCCATATCAAAGGGGGAGTTATGCGCTACCAACATGACGTCGTCGGGATCGCCGAGAAAGTGAATGAAATCCGGAAGGGCATCACTAATCACTGGAGCGTCTTGGACCATCTCATCAGTGATTCCAGTGAGGTCGGTTATGTAAGACGGGATCGGCGTTAGCGGATTAACGAATGTAGAGAATTCTTCAAGAACGAGACCACCCATAACCTTAATGGCGCCGATTTCGGTGATTCCGGCACCAACGCTGGGCGATGCACCAGTCGTCTCTAAATCAAGGACGACAAAAGTTGCCTTAGAAAGGGGTAAGTGGGGGATTTGCTCTTCGAGTTGCCAGAGTTCGCCGCGTTCGTCATGGGAGAAACTCATAGCCTCACGGTACGCGAGTGGTGCGACATTGAGAAAAGGGCTTACCGAAAAGTAGTTTTGAAGTTAGATTTCACCTCATGGCAACCACAACCGCACCTGAAGGATGGCTCGCTGATTACGCAGCCACCGGTTCAACCCACAGCTCAATCGGGATCATCTTTGTTCACGGCTTCACAGGTTCACCGGCATCGATGCGCCCATGGGCACACTTCTTCCAGGAGAAGGGTTACACCGTTCGAGTACCGCGCCTTCCAGGTCATGGCACGCAGTGGCAAGACCTCAACAAGGTGGCTTGGCAGAAATGGCCGGAGCGCGTAGCAAAAGACTTAGCTGAACTACGTAAAACTTGCGCGAAAGTATTTATCTTTGGATTATCGATGGGCGGCTGCACCACCCTCAATGTTGCCGAGTACTTTGATGTCGATGGCATAGTCTTGGTTAACCCCATGATTCACATACCTGGAATTCAGGGAAAGCTCGTGCCACTGCTATCAAAGTTTCGCACCGGTGCACCATCGGTAGGCGATGATATTAAGAAGCCAGATACCACCGAATGGGGTTACGACGTGCTCCCTATCAAGGGTGTCAATCAACTCAACATGATGCTTCGCATAACTCGCCAAGAATTAGGCCGGGTAGAGATTCCAGTGCTGCTCTTCCACTCCACCGAAGACCATGTTCTTCCCGTCAGCAATACCGAAATCATCATGGCTAGTATCGCTTCGACAGATAAAGTTCGCGTGGAGTTGGGGGATAGCTATCACGTGGCAACGCTGGATAACGATGCTCCAACCATATTTGCTACCTCGCTCAACTTTGTGGAGCGGTTGAGCTAATTCTTGTCGCTAGCGCCGGCAAATTGACTGGCGTAGAGATTGAAGTAAAAGCCTTTTTGCGACATTAAGTCGTGGTGGTTGCCTTGCTCCACAATCGCCCCTTTATCCATGACTAAAATCAAATCTGCATCCTGGATGGTGGAGAGGCGATGGGCAATGACAAATGAGGTTCGGCCTTGTCGTAATTTCGCCATTGCGCTTTGAACAAGAACCTCAGTTCGCGTGTCGACTGAACTCGTTGCTTCATCCAAAATCAAAATAGCTGGGTCGGCCATAAAGGCACGCGCGATAGTGAGAAGTTGTCTTTCACCATTTGAGACGGTGGAGTTGTCATCCGTTAAGAGCGAGTCATAGCCGGCTGGCAAGGATTTGAGGAAGTGATCGATATTTGCCGCGACCGCTGCTTCCACAACTTTCTCATGGGTTGGATCTGGGCTGCCAAAGGCTATGTTCTCGCGCATAGTGCCAGAGAAGAGCCAAGTATCTTGCAAGACCATTCCAAATTGGCGACGTAGATCATCGCGAGTGAGGTCGCGAATATTGATCCCGTCGATCAGAATCTTTCCCGAATTGATCTCATAAAAACGCATCAACAGATTCACGAGCGTCGTTTTCCCAGCACCCGTAGGTCCTACAATCGCGATTGTCTGACCAGGTTGAACATCAAGATTTAGATTTTCAATCAAGGGTTGTTCTGGCAGATAGCTAAATGTGACCTCGCTGAAAGTAATGGCTCCACGTGAACGCACCATAGAGATTGGCTGCGCACTGTCGGGAAGCTGCTCGGTGGCGTCAAGAAATTCAAAGAGCCGCTCGGCGGAAGCAATTCCTGATTGCACCGTATTCATGAGGCCAGCGATTTGTGCCAATGGCATTCCGAAAGATCGAGAATATTGGATGAAGGCTTGAACATCTCCAAGTGACATCGTGCCGGTTGCCACCCGATAACCGCCGAGGACAGAGATACCGACATAAATTAAGTTGGAGATGAGTTGTGTTGTCGGCTGAATAATCCCCGACATAAATTGAGCGATAAAGCTAGATCGGTAAAGATTTTCGTTGAGCTCATTAAAATCTGCGATGGCCTGCTTCCGACGACCAAAGATTTTCACCAGAGCATGGCCGGTATGCATCTCCTCGACATGGCCGTTCAGCTTGCCAGTCCAACTCCACTGCGCAATAAATTGCTTCTGAGATGATTTAGCGATCCGAATCGAAGCAAACATCGACAGCGGGATTGCAATGAGGGAGATCAGCGCAAGTTCGGGGCTAATCCATACCATCATTGCCAATACTGAGACAACAGTGAGGAGAGAGTTGAGAATCTGGGAAAGGCCTTGCTGGAGCGAATTTGAGATGTTGTCGATGTCGTTGGTGACGCGGGAGAGAATGTCGCCGCGTGACTGGGTATCGAAATAACTCAGCGGCAAGCGGCCGATCTTCTCCTCAGCTAAGCGACGTAGTCGATAGACCGTGCGTTGAGTAACGCCAGCCATCAAATACGCCTGAAGCCACATGATGAAAGAAGAGATGAGATAGAGCGCAGCTGCGAGAAGAACAATTCGTTCTATTGCGGTGAAGTCAATGCCCCGCCCCGGAACGACGCCGCTCTTATTGAGCATCTGGGCCAAGCGCGATTCACCGCGAGCATTGAGAGACGCCACTGCTTGGGCTTTGGTGACACCCACGGGAAGTTTGCGCCCGAGATAGCCGTAGAAGATGTAGTTAGTGGCCCGACCCAGTATTTTTGGCCCAAAGGCACTCACGGTTACTGAGGTTGTGATTAACCCAAGAACGAGCGCGAGGATCTTCCGCTCAGCTCCAAGTTCAGAGAGCAGGCGTTTGAGTGAACCGCGAAAATCTTTGGATTTAGATGGAGGAGCGCCAAAGCCACCCGACATTGGACCACCGCGCATTCCGCCTGTTCTGCCTGTTCCGATTGCGCCGCCGGGCGAGGAAGGTCGTTGCATGCTCATGCTGCCTCTTCCGGGCTCAGTTGCGAGAGAACGATCTCTTTATATGTCTCACAACTCGACATTAGTTCATGATGTTTACCCATTCCTACGATCGCGCCCTGATCGAGAACGATGATCTTGTCTGCGTTAAGGATGGTGGAAACACGTTGAGCGACAACAATCAGTGTTGAATCGCGACAGAAATCTTCAAGAGCAAGACGCAACTTGGCATCGGTCGAATAATCCAAAGCCGAAAAACTATCGTCCAGAATATAAATCTTGGCCCGCTTGACCAATGCTCGTGCAATGGCAAGACGCTGTTTCTGGCCGCCGGAGAAATTCGAGCCGCCTTGCGCGACTGGTGCATTCAATTGCTCAGGAGTTGCAGCCACGAAATCCTTTGCTTGCGCGATCTCCAGTGCCCGCCAAAGGGTGGGATCATCGGCGAGCGGATCGCCGTATCGTAAGTTGCTGGCAATAGTTCCGCCAAAGAGAAATGGTCGTTGTGGAACCAATCCAATGTCACTCCACAGTGATTCCAAGCTCTGCTCCTTCAATTCCAGGCCGTCGAGAGTTATTGATCCAGAGGTGAGATCGATGAAACGGGGGATGAGGTTGAGCAAAGTTGTTTTTCCGCTGCCAGTGCTTCCAATAATGGCAGTGAACTCGCCGGGTTCAGCTGTGAAACTAATGTTCTGCAGGATCGGATCTTGCGCACCCGGGTAGCGGAATTCGACATCGGTGAAAACCAATCGCCCAGTGCGCTGCCCAGGCGTCATGGGATTCTGGGTTTCAGTCACAGAGGATTCAGTTGAGAGCACTTCCTGAATGCGCTCGGCGCTGGCTTGAGCACGCGGAATCATTAGGGCCATCATGACTGCCATCATCAAATTGCTAAGGATCAACATGATGTAAGAGAGAAAGGCGGTGAGGTTGCCGATCGGCATCGAACCACCATCGATGAGTTTTCCGCCGAACCACAAAACGGCGACGCTGGTGAGGTTGAGAATCATCATTAACAAGGGGAAGAGTAGAGCGAAGGTACGCGTCACGCTCAGGGTAGTGATCATGAGGTCAGTGCTGCTCTCGGCAAAGCGAGCTTCTTCATAATCAGTTTTCACGAAGGCGCGAATTACTCGCACACCAGCAATTTGCTCGCGAAGTACGAGGTTGATTCGATCGATCTTGATTTGCATGACACGAAAGAGCGGAACAACGCGGCGAAGTAAGAGCCAAATAAGTATGCCCATCACTGGGACGACTACAAGCAAGAGTGCTGAAAGTTTGACATCCGTCTTGATAGCCATGGCGATAGCGCCGATTCCAGTAATGGGAGCACTGAGCATCATTGTCAATCCCATAAAGAGAACCATCTGAACTTGCTGAACGTCATTGGTATTTCTCGTGATCAGGGATGGGGCGCCGAAGAGATTGAGTTCACGGGCCGAAAAACGTTCGACTGATTCGAAAACTGCAGTACGTAAATCTCGACCGAAGGCCATCGCGAGTCGTGCGGCATAAAAGGCAACAAGGATTGAGGCCCCCATCACCAATGATGATGATGCCAACATGATCAAACCAATATGCAAGATGTAGTGAATATCCCCTTTAGCTACGCCATTGTTAATCAGGTCCGCGTTCAGATTGGGTAGGTAGAGATTTGCAATCGCTTGCACAAAGAGCAGGGCTGCAACGATCGCCACGGACCTTCGATAGGGGTGGAGATATTTTTTGAGAATCTGGGTGAGCATCAGTTGCGAGTCTAGGCGTGGAAAGCCGGAATGTCTTAGGAAATTGCCTGAGAATAACTTCGCTTGAATTTATTGGTGGACCGTACTGGGATCGAACCAGTGACCCCCACAATGTCAATGTGGTGCTCTACCGCTGAGCCAACGATCCTTGCTGTCGTGCGGGTGAAACCTTACAGGAGTACCTGAGTAATCTGAAAATTATTGTCCTGCGCGGCCGTAATCATCTTCTACGCGCTCAATATCGCTCTCGTCAAAGCTGGTACCGGTCTGGACCTCCACGAATATGATCTCTTCATCGCCAGTGTTGGAGAGACGGTGCAGGGTTCCGATAGGAAATTCGACTGTGGAGCCAGGGCCCACGGGAGATTCTTTGCCGTCAATGGTGATTACGCCAGTGCCTTGAACGATGTACCAGTGTTCGGCGCGAAACTTATGACGTTGGTAAGAGAGTCGGAAGCCAGGCTTCATCCAGATGCATTTGACCTTGTGAGTGGGACTTTCCTGAAGGACTTCATAGCGACCCCAAGGGCGCTCGGCCTTCTCTAACTCAACAGCCATGATCTCTCTTTCGGAAATTTACTCTGGGGCCTGTCATCACAAGTCTTCACAAGTCTTAACAAGCAGATGAAGCCTACTCGTTCGCTGGGAGAAGTTTCGCTGGGAGAAGTTGAGGAATGGAGGTCGGAACGGGATTTGAACCCGTGTGGCAGGATTTGCAGTCCTGAGCCTCGCCTCTCGGCCATCCGACCTTGCTATACATTTTTTCTATCCACTTGCTCAACTAAGACTTGACTAAAGGAGGCTTTAGTTAAGGTCCACAATCTGAGAGCGGACGACCGGGTTCGAACCGGCGACCTGAACCTTGGCAAGGTTCCGCGCTACCAACTGCGCTACGTCCGCATATGTACTTGTTGAACTTCTTGTTCAGGAGGGGAAATCTACCCCATAGGGCACCCGCAAATCTAATCGCCGAATACCCATCCCCATTGCGATGTCTGAACCTTGGAAGAGGTCGATTTTGGGGTGGCTCAGGCTGCTAGTTGATAGCCTTGCCCCATGTCTGATCAGATCACGATTAACGTCAATGGCGAGCAGCGAAGCATCGCCTCGGATCAGCGGCCGACCCACCTCTTCGCCGAGGACGCCTCGATTGTTGTCTGCAAAATTAATGGCCAACTCAGAGATTTGTGGACTGAACTTTCCGACGGTGATGAAGTGGAAGCGATCGCAATTACTTCACCCGACGGGCTTGCCGTCCTTCGTCACTCAACTGCGCACGTTCTTGCCCAAGCAGTCCAAGAAGTCTTTCCAGAGACCAAGTTAGGAATCGGGCCGCCGATTACCGACGGCTTCTATTACGACTTCGACCCCGAGAAAGCTTTCACGCCGGACGACTTAGTGAAGTTGGAATCGGCGATGCGAAAGATCGTTAAAGCCGGTCAACGTTTCCGTCGTCGCATCACTTCCGAAGCTGAGGCTCTCAAAGAACTTGCTTCCGAACCTTATAAATGCGAATTAGTGGGATTGAAATCTGGCGACTCTGATGATGAATCATCGGTGGAAGTTGGTGGGGCCGAGCTCACCATTTACGACAACTTGGGACGCGATGGCGAGCCTGTGTGGAGCGATCTCTGTCGTGGACCGCACTTGCCATCAACAAAACATATTCCAGCATTCAAGTTGATGCGCTCTGCTGCGGCTTACTGGCGTGGTTCTGAGAAGAATCCGATGTTGCAGCGTATTTATGGAACTGCTTGGGCAAGCCAGGAAGATCTCGATGCTTATCTGCACCACTTGGAAGAAGCTGAAAAGCGCGACCATCGACGCCTTGGAGCAGAGTTAGATCTCTTCTCGTTCCCTGAGGAGGTGGGCTCTGGCCTTGCCGTGTTCCACCCGAAGGGCGGAATTATTCGACGGGCAATGGAAGATTATTCACGCCGCCGTCACGAAGAAGAAGATTATCAATTCGTCTATTCACCACATTTGACCAAAGCTGCGCTCTTTGAAACGTCAGGTCACTTGGATTGGTACTCAGAAGGAATGTACCCACCCATGGTGATGGATGAGGAGTATCACGCGGATGGAACAATCCGCCGAGCCGGTCAGAAGTACTACATGAAGCCGATGAACTGCCCATTCCACAATTTGATTTATCGCTCACGCAGTCGGTCGTATCGCGAACTCCCATTACGACTCTTTGAATTCGGAACCGTCTATCGCTACGAAAAGTCGGGCGTGGTCCATGGCATTACTCGCGCGCGTGGATTTACTCAGGACGACGCGCATATTTATTGCACCAAAGATCAGATGCCGGGCGAATTAGATTCGCTTCTTACTTTTGTTCTCAATTTGCTCCGCGATTACGGTCTTGAAGATTTCTACCTCGAACTCTCTACCCGTAACCCAGATAAATCAGTGGGTTCGGATGAAGATTGGGAAGTCGCCACAGAGACACTTCGCCAAGCCGCTCAGAAGCAGAACCTCGAGCTGGTGCTAGATCCAGGCGGCGCCGCGTTTTACGGACCAAAGATCTCAGTGCAAGCAAAGGATGCGATCGGTCGCACCTGGCAGATGTCCACCATTCAAGTGGACTTCCAATTGCCCCAACGCTTTGATTTGGAATACCAAGCAAGCGACGGCTCACGCCAGCAGCCAGTAATGATTCACCGTGCGCTCTTTGGATCCATCGAACGCTTCTTCGGAGTTCTGACCGAGCACTATGCCGGCGCTTTTCCACCATGGCTCGCGCCCGTTCAAGTGCGCGCCATCCCTGTTGCTGAAGCTTTCGAGCCATATCTTGCCGATGTCGTGAAGCAGATGCGTAAGGCGGGAATCCGCGTTGATCTCGATTCTTCTGATGATCGCATGCAGAAGAAAATTCGTAATGCCCAAATGGAGAAGATTCCATTCATGATGATCGCCGGCGAAGAAGATCAAGCAAACGGATCGGTCTCGTTCCGTTATCGCGATGGCGAACAGAAGAACGGCATTCCGGTTGCAGATGCGATCGCAGAAATCCTGCAAGTCATTTCAACCCGCGCTCAAGTGTAAAAAATCAGGTAGCGATAATGGATCACGTTCACGAAGGTGGTGCAGGAGTACCTGATGCTTGGGAGCGTCTCTGGGCTCCGCATCGCATGAGTTATTTAGCAGGGGAGAATCGTCCGCTTCCTGGCAATGAAATTGCCTGTCCCTTTTGTCGAATTCAATCGCTCTCGGATTCGGAAGGTTTGATTGTCGCACGAGGCCATGAGGCATATGTAGTGATGAATCTCTACCCCTACAACGCGGGGCATCTACTTATTTGCGCCAATCGTCACGTCGCTGATCTCACTGACCTCACCGATTCAGAACGGAATGAAATCTTTGAATTATCGGCTCATGCGATGCGGGTACTTCGTAAAGCCAGCGGCGCTAAAGGCTTTAATCTCGGAATGAATCAAGGCGCGCTATCTGGCGCCGGTGTTGCCGAACATATCCACCAGCATGTTGTCCCACGCTGGTCTGGCGACGCCAACTTCATGCCGATTATCGGTCAGACAAAAGTTTTGCCAGCTCTTCTTTCGCAGACTCGTGATCTACTTGCCGCTAATTGGTAGGCGTTAATTCTCGAAGGTATCCCGCAATTTCTTCTGCTCCTAAACCAATTGCTGGGATGTAAGGGATAGCGGGAAAGAGAAGCGCGGCGGCGAAAGCCTCTTCACCGGCTGCATCGAGTGCTTCTAAATATTCTTTTCGAAATTCGAAGACCAATAACTTATGTTCCGGGTCGCTCTCGGAGATGGTTCGAACTCCGCCTGCGAATGTAATGTTCTTCAAAGTATCGAGATCAATAAGTGCAGCAGGGGCGCCAGCATCATCGTGAAGGACGAGAAATGGTGTTACGACCGGATCTAAAGTTTTGCCAGCAATTGCTGCCATGTCGTCGAAGTCGATCTCACTCGCAGCCAAGTCAGTGACAACTACCAGGCTGGGGATATACAACTCTCGGGCTTGGGCCCAACGTGCCTGACCGTTGGCATCGATGCCGGCGAGGGCGCTGACGGCGAAGATGGCTGCATCGGCATTGCTCAGATCCTCCACCGCGGCGCCACCTAACGAGTGAGCGAGATCGGCCAACCCAGCTCCGATGTAGGCCACGCGTAGGTCGGGGGAAATTAGGCTGCTCATGGTTGCAAAGCCTACGATGGGATCGATGATTCAGGTTTCATTACGCGCACCAGTGGCTCGAATAATCACGCCATTATGTCGAGCGCTCCTTCGCATGGGCATCACTGCAAATTCAATGACGATTCTCGGGGCAATCGGAACGTGTGCCAGCTCTGCACTTCTCATCGCTCGAGGCCACCTCTTCGCAGGATCATTAGTCGTCACAGCCTTCGTTCTGACTGATCTCTTCGATGGGACGATGGCTCGGCTGTCATCGTCGGGAGGCAGTTCATGGGGAGCGCTACTCGATTCCACCATGGATCGCATCTCGGATGCTGCAATTCTTGGATCGCTCATCTTTTGGCTCGATAAATCTCGCGATCATCTGATTTCAGTGGTGGCAGTTGCGCTGATAGCAGGGCAGTTAGTCTCATATATAAAGGCGCGCGCGGAATCACTCGATATTGAATGTAACGGTGGAATCGCTGAACGTACGGAGCGATTGATTATCGCCCTCGTCGCAATTGGATTCGCCGGACTCGGCGTTCATTACATTCTCGCGATCGGATTCTGGGTTCTGGCGGCTTTGTCCACTGTCACCGTGGGTCAGAGGTTAGTTATTGTGTATCGGGCAACGAGATAGCCATGGGTAAAGTGACGGATGCCCTGACCTATTGGGGCTATAACCTTGCGTGGAAGTTGATTCGAGCGCTGCCAGAGGAGTTCACTTACCGAAGTGCGGATCGATTTGCCGATCGACTGTCGAAAAAAGCCGGCGTCGGAGTGACGCGGTTGCGAAAAAATTATGAACGAGTTCGACCTGAGTTATCGCCCGAAGAATTATCGAATCTCACCCAAAAGGGAATGCGCTCGTACTTGAGGTATTGGGTGGATACATTCCGATCGCCGTTTTGGAGTATCGATCGAACGCTCTCGACTGTCGTTGTGGAGCATGAAGAGTATTTGCGTAATCCAATGGCCGAGGGGAGAGGTTGCATTGTGGCGTTGCCGCATGCGGGAAATTGGGATCACGCTGGCGCCTACTTCTGCGCCACGGGGGCGCCACTCGTGACCGTCGCAGAACATTTGAAACCAGAGAAACTCTTCCAAAAATTTCTTCGCCATCGACAAGCAATTGGCATGGAGGTTTTGGCGTTAGATGCGCGCGTGATCGGGGTTTTGGCAGCTCGACTACGGAAAGGTCGACTGGTGGCGCTAGTAGCCGATCGCGATCTCTCTGAATCAGGAATACCGGTGCAATTCTGTGGTGGTCCAAGTCGAATGCCGGCCGGTCCAGCAGTGCTCGCTATCCAAACGGGGTCGCCGCTAATTACTGCCTTCGTTTCCTACACGCCCACAGGTATTTATATTGCCTTTGGTGAAGAGATTGCTGTTCCGGAAAATGGAACTGTCTCTGAGAAAGCCGCGCTGATGACGCAAATAGTGGCCGATCGATTTGCCGCTGGGATTACAGCGAAGACCGAGGATTGGCACATGATGCAGAAAGTGTGGATCGACTAATGCCTTCCTACGGTCGAAA
This sequence comes from uncultured Actinomycetes bacterium, assembly GCA_903875815.1. The sequence continues at coordinate 17,543 of CAIQXR010000060.1, read as the reverse complement.
GTTGCGAATCGGAATGGTCTCGCCCTATGGCTGGGATGTACCTGGTGGAGTCCAAGTGCATATTAAGGACTTGGCAGAAAATCTCATCGCCCAAGGGCATAGCGTTTCAGTCCTCGCGCCAGTTTCGCAAGAAGAACTACTTTCTGAAAACTATGTTGTCTCCGCCGGCAGGCCAGTTCCTATTCCTTACAACGGAGCAGTAGCTCGCATTCTCTTCGGCCCATTAGCCTCGTCTCGAGTTAAGCAATGGATCGCTCAAGGTGAATTCGATGTATTGCATATTCACGAGCCAGCGATTCCTTCGCTCTCGCTACTCACCGCTTGGGCTGCAGATGGTCCGATCGTCGCAACTTTTCACGCAGCGGCAAATAAGCAGAAGGCGATCTATGCGGTAGGGCCGATTTTGGAAGCGATGCTAGAAAAGGTCAGTGCGAAAATCGCTGTTTCCGAGATGGCCCGCGCAACCCTCAAAGACCATTTTGATACGGAAGCAGTGGTAATTCCTAACGGCATTGATTCGCAGAAGTTTGCTCTCGCTTCAAGTCGCGAGGAATGGAAATCGCCTTTCACGATCGGATTTTTAGGTCGATTCGATGAACCCCGCAAAGGGCTACCGCTTCTGATGGAGGCGTTTGCCTTGGCACTTTCTCGTGAACCTAGATTACGACTTCTGGTTGCTGGTCCAGGTGATGAGAAAGTGGCACTAAAACACCTTCCTGCTTCGGTTGCAGCCAAGATTACATTCCTTGGCAAACTCGATGATGAGAGTAAGAGCCAATTTTTTAAGAGCGTAGATCTTTATGTAGCCCCAAATACCGGAGGCGAATCATTTGGCATTATTTTGGCTGAGTCGATGGCGGCGGGAACGCCCATCCTGGCCAGCAATATTCCAGCCTTCGAACAATTGCTTCAAGGCGGTAAATCTGGCGCGCTTTTCACTTCGGAGAGCGCCGCGGATCTATCAACTCGCCTCATCGAGCTCTTTGCTGATGCGGACCAAAGAACTCAACTTTCTCAAAACGGCCTGGAGCGAGCAAAAGATTTCGATTGGCAGACAGTCTCCGCTCAAATCATGGATGTCTACGAAATGGCTATCGCAGGAAATTCAAAGGTGGTGCTAGCGGCAGAAAACCGCGGCTGGAATAGACTTCGCAACAATGGTTAAGAACATATTCATCGCACTGCTCGTGGTGCTGATCATCGCCTGGTATTTGAGTTTCATTGCGGGCCGACTAGATCGCCTCCATCATCGGGTTGAAACCTCGTGGGAACATTTGGATGCGCTGCTGCAGAGGCGAGCAGCCATTGCCGTTGAAATCTCGCATTTGCCACAGTTGGATCCAGCCAGTGCGATTGTTCTCACTGCCGCAGCTTTTCAAGCTCGCGAGGCGAGCATTGTTGAGCGAAGTGAGGCGGAGAGTTCGCTCACAGAATCCTTGGCACTTATCAGACCCGAACTCGATAATGCAGAGATATCACCTGCTACATCAGATGCGCTTCGTGAACTGCAGGTCATTTCGGAAAAAATTAAAGTAGGGGTAGTGATTCACCTTGAAGCGGTAAGTGCTGCCCGCAACCTTCGAGCTAAATTGATCTGCAGAATCTTCCGATTGGCCGGCCATGCACCACTACCGGTGACTTATGCCTTCGAGGATCAAATTTGAAAAATCGATGGGGAATTAGCACCGTACTCATCTCTATGGTGATGGCGACATTACTTACTTCGTGCGCCTCACCGAGCAAATTGTTGCATATTGGGTCTGCGACAAGCACTAATCCCTTAACAGGTCTTCCCGGAAAAGCAGGGGAGTTGCTCGTTGTGAAAGTGGATGACACTCCACCAGCACATCCTCAGATCGGAATTGCTAGTGCCGATGTGATCTATATTGAACAAGTTGAAGGCGGATTAACTCGCTTAGCCGCTGTGTTCGGTGGCGGGCGAAGTGTGCTGCCGGCGCAGATTGGCCCAGTGCGTTCTGCGCGCATCAGTGATATCGATATCTTGGCTGGGTACGGCCACGTGGGATTTGCCTTTAGCGGCGTCCAATCGAAAATGGAACCGGTGATCGCAGCGGCAAACTTAGAGAATATTTCGGCCGAGCGGGAACCGGCGGCAATCTACAGTCGAGATCTCACTCGCCAAGAACCCACCAATATGATCCTTGATCCACTTGCGCTCCTAAGAAAGACGGTCGATACGGAGAAGCGAACGATCGATATTGCCCACAGCATGGGTTGGACCTTTGGAAAACTTCCGAACAATCCTTCTACAGTTGGTGCCAAGGCGATTGCCACCGCCTCGATGCGCTGGCCTGCTTCGCATTACTCAGTCGCGTGGGATGCCCAAGCTGATCGTTGGCAAATTTCTTATGAAGGCCGACCAGATATTGATGCATCTGGGTCGCAATTGGGATCGCCGATTTTCGTCATTCAAAAAGTCAGCATCACCGACTCCATCTATCACGACAAAGTGGGAGGCATTACTCCCTTCAGCAATACCGTCGGAACTGGCACCGGTTACATCCTTCGAGATGGCTTGGCCTTGCCAGCTACATGGAGTCGCAGCGACCCACAATCAAGCACCACTTGGAGCTACTCGGATGGCTCAGTAGCGCATTTCACTCCAGGCCAAGTCTGGATCGCGCTTACCGACCATGAGCCTGAGTTCACCTATCCCGCCGCTTCAAAGTAGGATTCTTCTCTGACCACTTGATCGACCGACCGCTACGAGGAGATATTTAATGTCTGCTAACTCAACAACTGGAGCAACTGGTACCGCTCGCGTAAAGCGTGGCATGGCGGAGATGCTTAAAGGCGGCGTCATCATGGACGTAGTCAATGTTGAACAAGCAAAGATTGCAGAAGACTCTGGCGCGGTTGCAGTCATGGCGCTCGAGCGCGTACCGGCAGATATTCGTGCCCAAGGTGGAGTCTCGCGCATGTCCGATCCAGATATGATTGAAAAGATTCAGGCCGCAGTCTCGATTCCAGTGATGGCAAAAGTTCGTATCGGGCATTTCGTTGAAGCGCAGGTCTTGGAATCTCTCGATGTTGACTACATCGATGAATCAGAAGTTCTCACCCCGGCCGACTACGAGCACCACATCGATAAGTGGAAATTCACTATTCCGTTTGTTTGTGGAGCTACCAATCTTGGTGAGGCACTTCGCCGTATTAACGAAGGTGCAGCAATGATTCGCTCCAAGGGCGAGGCTGGCACCGGTGATGTCTCCAATGCGACCACCCACATGCGCAAAATTGGTGCCGAAATTCGTGCCCTCTCCGCAATGCGTGAAGATGAGCTTTACGTTGCAGCAAAGAACTTGCAAGCTCCTTATGATCTCGTTAAAGAAGTTGCAGCGACCGGCAAGCTTCCCGTGGTTCTCTTCACCGCCGGCGGAATCGCAACTCCTGCTGATGCGGCCATGATGATGCAGTTAGGCGCAGATGGCGTCTTCGTTGGCTCGGGAATCTTTAAGTCCGGTGACCCAGCTAAGCGTGCTGCTGCAGTCGTCAAGGCGACCACCCATTACACCGATGCCAAAATCGTTGCAGATGCTTCTCGCGGTTTAGGTGAAGCAATGGTGGGTATTAACGTCGCCGATATCCCTGTTCCTCACCGCCTTGCTGAACGTGGCTGGTAAGAAGCTCTCCGATATCACTGTTGGAGTTCTGGCACTCCAAGGAGATTTTCGCGAACATCGTCATGCGCTCGAACTTCTGGGCGCTAAGACAATAGAAGTAAAGACAGCCGACCAACTTCGTAGCGTCGACGCTCTCGTTATTCCGGGCGGAGAATCAACGACTATCAGTAAATTGCTGCGAATATTTGATCTCTTCGATCTACTGAAATCTCTGATTGAAGCTGGTCTACCGGTCTATGGCTCGTGCGCCGGAATGATCATGCTTGCCACAACTATCACCGATCCAGCTTCAGGGCAAGAGTGTCTCGGGGCAATCAACATTGATGTGAAGCGCAACGCTTTTGGTCGCCAAGTGGATTCTTTTGAAAGTGATTTAACAATCGCGGGGATCGAAGGTGAGCCAATGCGGGCCGTCTTTATTCGAGCACCCTGGGTCGAATCGGCTGGTTCGGAAGTCAAGGTCCTCGCCAGCGTGACATTAGGGGGAGCTGAACATCATGTGGCTGTTCAGCAGGGCAAAGCGCTTGCCACTTCATTCCATCCGGAATTAACTGGGGATTTGCGCATCCATCGCTACTTTTTAGAGAGTGTTGTCGGAGTCGAGATATAGTTCTTCCCTAAAGATTTGAGTCTTCGGGATTCACGTTTAACGAGGGGGGTTGGACCGTGTCAGGCCATTCCAAGTGGGCAACTACCAAGCACAAAAAGGCGATCATCGATTCGCGTCGCGCTAAGAGTTTTGCAAAGTTGATCAAAGGTATCGAAGTTGCTGCTCGCGCTGGCGGAGCGGATATCTCCGGTAATCCAACGCTCTTTGATGCAATAGCGAAAGCAAAGAAAAGCTCTGTCCCGCTAGATAACATCGAGCGCGCTGTTAAGCGAGGAGCTGGACTCGAAACAGGTGGCGCTGATTACCAAACAATTATGTATGAAGGTTATGGCCCAAATGGCGTGGCTCTTCTCATTGAATGTCTCTCTGATAATCGCAACCGCGCTGCTTCAGAAGTACGCGTTGCTGTTACCCGAAATGGTGGAACTATGGCCGATCCTGGCTCGGTCTCCTATATGTTTAATCGCAAAGGCGTCATCATCGTCAATAAAGTCGATGGCGTAACAGAAGATGGAATTCTCGAGAGCGTTCTCGATGCAGGCGCCGAGGAAGTTAATGACCTCGGAGAATCCTTTGAAGTCGTCTCCGAGGCAAGTGATCTCGTGAAAGTCCGTGAAGCTCTCCAGGCCGCAGGAATTGATTACGAGTCGGCAGACACCTCATTCCTGCCATCAGTGTCCGTACCTCTCGATGCTGAAGGCGCCGCAAAGGTCTTCCATTTGATCGAAGCGATCGAAGAATTGGATGACGTTCAGAATGTCTTCGGCAACTTTGACGTATCCGATGAAGTAATGGCGAGCCTGTAAGAACATCTGTTCGAAACAAGTTACGCTGATGCAATGCGTGTTCTTGGCGTCGACCCCGGTTTAACCCGATGTGGTTTGGGCATTGTCGAGAGCGGTAGATCATCGCAAGATCTTTCGATGGTCGGCGTGGGTGTCATTCTTACCCCCACCGATGCACCACTGGAAGCGCGCCTTCTTCAATTGGAGTCCGAATTGACTTCATGGATTCAAGAATTCAAGCCAGATGTCATTGCAGTCGAGAGAGTTTTCTCTCAACATAACGTTCGCACGGCCATGGCCACTGGCCAAGCGGCTGGAGTCGCCTTGCTTATTGCAGCCCGGTCAGGAATTCCGATTGCGATGCATACACCCAGCGAAGTGAAAGCATCCGTAACGGGATCCGGTCGCGCAGATAAGAAGCAAGTAGCCAATATGGTGGTGAAACTTCTCAAACTTTCAGAGGCTCCTAAACCGGTGGATGCAACCGATGCGTTGGCCCTTGCGATTTGCCACCATTGGCGCGGATCGGGCAACGCGCGAATTGCTGAAGCGATCACGGCCTTGAAAGCCAAGGGCCTCAAGAGTCAGAAGCGAGTTGCCTCATGATCGCATCTCTCCACGGTGAAGTGCGTGCATTGACTTTCTCATCGGCAGTTATTGAAGTCGGTGGAGTGGGAATGCTTGTTCAGATTCCATCTTCAGTTGCTGCCGAGCTTCGAATCGGAGATCGGGCTTTGCTGCACACGACTCTTGTGGTTCGCGAAGATGCACTCACGCTTTACGGCTTTGCCACAGTTTCGGCCCGCGAACTTTTCGAGTTGCTCCAAACGGTTACCGGCATCGGTCCCAAGGTCGCACTATCTGCTCTCTCGATGTATAACGAAACCGCTTTGATCGATGCCATCGCGCATGAAAATGCAGCAGCCCTGGAGAAGATCCCTGGACTGGGCAAGAAGAGCGCGAGTCGAATCTTGCTGGAATTACACGAGAAACTTGCCGCGTCTGCGCCGGCCTCGCGCGAGACGATCTCGCCATCGTGGCGCAATCAATTACATGAAGCGCTGCTGAGCCTCGGCTTTACGGCCCGCGATGCTGATCAGAGTATTGATGTGGTCTCAGAGGAGCTTGGGACTGCTGTCACCTCGACAAGTATGAGTGACTTATTACGTATGGCTTTGGCTTCCAAGGGTCGCAAATGAGCGAATCCATATCCAGCTCAAGCGCCTTTGATGATGAAGTTCTTCAAGAGTTAGCGCTTCGCCCTAAAACACTTAAAGAATTCGCCGGACAAGAGCGAGTAGCGAATCAACTAGATCTCCTGCTTGCTGCTGCGCGTAGTCGTAAGAAGCCCGCGGATCACGTTCTGCTCTCTGGTCCGCCTGGATTGGGCAAGACAACTCTGGCGATGATTATCGCCTCGGAAATGAACGCGCCTATTCGGATCACTAGTGGCCCCGCGATTCAACATGCCGGAGATCTCGCTTCCATCCTCTCCTCACTGAGTGAAGGTGAGATTCTCTTCTTGGATGAGATTCACCGAATGTCCAGGCCGGCGGAAGAGCTTCTCTATATGGCAATGGAAGATTTCCGCGTCGATGTCATCGTCGGTAAAGGTGCAGGTGCAACTGCGATTCCATTAGAACTTCCGCACTTCACATTGGTGGGCGCCACTACTCGGGCAGGTCTTCTTCCCTCACCACTCCGGGATCGATTTGGTTTTACTGCGCAATTAGATTTCTATGAAGATTCGGATCTCTCCCATATCGTGAAGCGCAGCGCAGATTTAATGAAAGTCTCAATCGACACTCCTGCCATCGAGGAGATCGGTTCTCGTTCTCGAGGAACCCCGCGCGTGGCCAATCGATTGCTCCGCCGAGTGCGCGACTACGCGGAAGTTCATAACGGGGGAGTGATCACGATTGAACAAGCCCGGGCAGCATTGGCCATTTATGAGGTCGACCCAGTCGGTTTGGACCGGTTGGATACATCAGTCCTTGAGGCGATAGTCCGTAAATTCAACGGCGGTCCGGTGGGAATTAGTACTTTGGCGCTATCTATTGGTGAAGAGGCGGAGACGATCGAGAGTCTTGCCGAGCCATTCTTGGTGCGAATGGGCTTCCTGAGTCGTACGCCACGTGGTCGGGTAGCGACTGCGGCTGGCTTCGCTCATATCGGTGAAATACCTCCTGCGCCACACGCAGATCCCGCCCTTTTCGACTAACGGCCGTCTGTTGCCTAGACTCAGGCCTTATGTCTGCTATCACTCCTAAATCAGCGAAGACCCCGGCACATCCAGGGCGTTCCATCGCGATCCTTGCCATAGCCATCATCGCCTTCTCACTGTTGGCGATCTTCCAGGGCACCTCGATCAAGCTTGGTCTTGATCTTCGTGGTGGTACGAGCGTCACGCTCCAGCCACGTGCCTCACAAGGCGGCAAGATCACGTCAGCTGCGATTGATCAAGCGGTGGGAATTATTCGCCAGCGCGTGAACTCACTCGGTGTTGCTGAATCAGAAGTCTCAGCACAGGGAAGTGGCACCAATCGCCAAATCGTCATTTCCGTACCAGGTGAGACCGGTCGACGGATCGTTGATTTAGTCGGACAGACTGCAGAACTACGTTTCCGCCAAGTTCTTGCCACCGCTCCAGCAGCAGCAAGTGCTGCAGCAAGTGATAGCAAAACTGCGACAACAGCAGGCGTATCGCCAGCAATCAACGCGCAATTCGCAGCGCTCGATTGCACAAAGGCAGCGAATCGTCAGGGTGGTGGCGGTGACGCACCAACTCAGACAATCGTTGCGTGCGATCGCACCGGAACATCAAAATACATTTTGGCGCCAGCAGAAGTTTTGGGTAGCCAGGTCAGCAAGGCGACTGCTGCGATTGATCAGCAGGGTGCAGCTGGTTGGTACGTGCTTCTTAACTTCAATGGTGAAGGAACTTCGAAGTTCGGTGCACTTACTACGCGTGTCACTTCACTTCCAGCGCCACAGAATCAAGTTGCTATCGTGCTTGATGGTCTTGTTGTATCCGCTCCACGAATCATCCAAGCGATCGTTACGGGAAGCGCACAGATCACCGGCAATTTCACACAGACTGACGCAACAGACCTCTCCAATGTTTTGAAATACGGCGCGCTGCCACTCGCATTTGATCGTGGCGAAGTTCAGCAAGTCTCACCAACTCTCGGTGCGGATCAATTGCACGCTGGCTTGCTCGCCGGTGGACTTGGCCTGATCCTCGTACTGATTTACTCGCTGCTTTACTATCGTGGCCTCGGACTCGTTTCGGTTGGTTCATTAGTTGTTGCAGGCGGAATTACTTACCTCAGCTTCTTGCTCTTGGGTAAGTGGATTGGCTTTACTCTGACTCTTGCAGGAATCGCAGGTGCCATCGTTTCGATCGGCATTACTGCTGACTCCTTCGTTGTGTACTTCGAACGTCTTCGAGATGAAGTGCGAGAAGGGCGCTCATTGCGCACAGCAGTTGAGACGGGTTGGGCGCGCGCTAAGCACACCATCATCGTGGCCGACTTCGTATCGCTGATCGCTGCGATCTTGCTCTACTTCTTCGCAGTTGGTTCAGTTCGAGGATTCGCTTTCACGCTCGGACTTACAACAATCGTGGACCTCGTGGTTGTCTTCCTCTTTACCCATCCGCTCGTCTCACTTCTCGGCCGTGCCTCGTTCTTCGCGGAAGGTCGTCCACTCTCTGGCTTTAGCCCACGTAGTCTCGGTCTGAAACTCGATAACTCTTCATCCACCCAGTCTTCTGCTTCAGCAGAAAAGGAGGCGTAAGCCATGGCTCAACTCTCAGGTATTGGTGGTCGTCTCTACCGTGGCGAAACTTCTATCGATTTCATTGGCAAGCGTCGCCGTTGGTATGGAATCTCATTCCTACTTATCGCGATCTCAGCCATTGCACTATTTACTCAAGGCCTACATCTAGGAATTGAATTCAAGGGTGGGGCCTCCTTCACTGTCACTAATCCCAACGCCACTGTTGCAGAGGCTCGTGCGGCTCTTTCCGAGTCGGGAATCACCAGTGAGACAGTTGTTCAAAAGGTGGGCAGCAATAAGATCACTGTTCAGACCGGAAATCTTTCTAATAGCCAATCCAACGTTCTCCAGGATGCGCTAGCCAAGGATCTCGGCGTTACTGTCGATTCCATCGATACTCAATCAATTGGGCCATCATGGGGTAAAGAGATTACGCACAAAGCTCTCTACGGCCTCTTTGGATTCTTGATTGTCGTCATGCTCTATCTCGCCATGGCGATGGAGCCAAAGATGGCGATTGCAGCAATCATTGCGGTAATCCATGACGTATTCATCACCGTAGGCATTTACGCATTGGTGGGTTTCGATGTCACGCCTGCAACGGTTATCGGATTCCTGACCATTCTCGGCTACTCTCTCTATGACACCGTAGTTGTGTTCGACAAGATTCGCGAAAACACCAGGGGGATCACCAGTACTGGTCGCACCACATATTCGGCAGCAGCAAACTTGGCGGTCAACCAGACTCTGGTTCGCTCCTTCAATACTTCGTTGATTGCGCTCTTGCCAGTTGCCTCAATCCTCTTTGTGGGAGCAGGCCTTTTGGGAGCAGGCACTCTGAAGGACCTATCGCTTGCACTCTTCATTGGTTTGGCGACCGGAACTTATTCATCGATCTTCATTGCAACTCCGATTCTGGCTGGCTTGCGCGAGAAGGAGCCAGCAATGGCTGCACTCTCCAAGCGCGTGGGTGCTCGAGGCTCTGCTGGTGTTACGGCTGAAGCAAAGCCAGGGAAGGTACAGACCGTTCCAGGTGAGGTTCACGATAATCGTGAGAACTTTGCACGCGGTCCCCGCAACCAACCCAAGCGCAAGAACCGCAAGTAGTTTTCCCCTCACTTCAATGTGAGGTCCGATAGCCTAGGAGAGTGAATTCACTCCTAGGCTATCTTTCTGAGAGCGTGATCTCGCACAATCCTGGTGTCGATATCACGAAGATTGAGCTGGCCTACGAAGTTGCTGATAAGGCGCACACCGGTCAAAGTAGAAAATCCGGCGAGCCGTACATCACCCATCCACTTGCGGTAGCCGAAATTTTGGCGGATATCGGACTCGATGAAGCAACGATTATCGCCGCCTTGCTCCATGATACGGTTGAAGATACTGATTACACGTTGGCGGATTTAAAGCGGGACTTTGGAGACGAAGTTGCCGCTTTAGTCGACGGCGTTACGAAATTGGATAAATTGACCTACGGTCCAAACGCGGAGGCGGAGACACTTCGCAAAATGGTTGTGGCCATGTCTCGTGATATTCGGGTCTTGGTTATCAAGTTAGCCGATCGGTTGCACAACGCACGCACCTGGAAATATGTCTCATCGGATTCAGCGGCTCGCAAAGCTCGTGAAACACTCGATATCTACGCACCCCTTGCGCATCGGCTAGGAATGAGCGCTATCAAATGGGAACTCGAGGATCTCTCGTTCAAAACAGTCGAGCCTAAGAAATATGAAGAAATCGAGCGACTTGTCCATGAGCGCTCACCCAGTCGTGCAAAGTTGACGGAAGAAGTGGTCACGGCGATTAAGGCAGACCTGGAGATCGATGGCATCCAAGCCCAAGTAAGTGGTCGCCAGAAACATCTTTATAGCGTCTATCAAAAGATGGTTGTTCGCGGCCGTGACTTCAACGAAATTTATGACTTGGTGGGAATCCGAGTCTTAGTCGATAGTGTCCGTGATTGTTATGGAGTGCTGGGTGCGATCCATGCTCGCTGGAGCCCAGTTCCTGGTCGCTTCAAAGATTACATAGCGATGCCAAAATTCAACCTCTATCAGTCACTACATACCACCGTGATTGGCCCCAATGGCAAAGCAGTGGAGATTCAGATTCGTACCTTTGATATGCATACTCGCGCGGAATATGGCGTTGCTGCGCATTGGAAATACAAGCAGAAGGGCTCATCTCAAGGATCGAGCGCCCCGGAAGTTGCTTGGCTCAAACAACTTCATGAGTGGCAACAAGAGACCGAGGATGTGGGGGAGTTCCTCGATACTCTCCGTTACGACTTGCGCACCCCCGAAGTCTTCGTCTTCACGCCCCAAGGAAGTGTCATTGCCCTTCCATCTGGCTCAACTCCCGTGGACTTTGCCTACGCCGTTCATACTGAAGTAGGTAACCGCTGTGTTGGCGCCAAAGTAAATGGAAAATTGGTTCCGTTGGAATCATCTCTGACCAATGGCGATGTCGTTGAAGTGGTTACCAATAAGAGTGAACATGCTGGCCCGAGCCGTGATTGGCTTAATTTTGTCCATTCACCACGAGCCCGGTCAAAGATTAAGGCTTGGTTCTCAAAAGAACGTCGCGATGAAGCGATTGACGCAGGTCGGGAATCTATCGCCCGTCAGATGCGCAAAGCGGGATTGCCATTGCAGAAGATCTTCGCGGGTCATGCGATTCTGGAGCTTGCTCACGATCTGCACTATGCCGATATTGAGACCATGTATGCAGCAGTGGGAAATGGTCACATCAGCGCTCAATTTGTTATAGAGAAATTGGAAGCGGCGCTTGGTGTTGATGATTCACATACTGAATCAGATATTGACCACATTGCAACTTTTGCGCATGCCTCCCATGCCGCCCGAAATACTTCTGGCGTAGACGTCGAAGGGGCGGGGGATGTGCTGGTGAAGTTAGCTCGCTGCTGCGCGCCAGTGCCTGGTGATGAGATTGAAGGTTTCATTACCCGCGGAAGTGGTGTCTCAGTGCACCGCATCGATTGCATCAATGTGGGAGATCTCAAACTTCATCAAGGTGAGCGCATCGTCCCGGTCAAATGGAATATGGGAGCAAAGACGCTCTTTCTCGTGAATATTCAAGTAGAAGCATTGGATCGTGCCCGGCTGCTCTCAGATGTGACCAAAACGCTTTCAGATCAACACGTGAACATCCTTAATGCCTCTGTAAGCACCTCGAAAGATCGAATCGCAATTTCACGATTCACCTTTGAAATGGCAGATGCCTCGCACTTGGATTCCGTACTGGCTTCCGTGCGAGGCATCGAAGGCGTCTATGACGTCTACCGAACCACTAATAACTAATTGGCTGGGGTTTACTTAGTTCCAAAATCTGCAAGACCCTTTTGCGCTTCTGCGAGCCAGACTTTGCGAGCTTCAGCCGCTTCACGTGCAACGGTTGCCTTCTTGGAATCGCCGGCAGCTTCTGCCTTCTCAGCAGCCTTGAGATAACCAGCAATGGCTTCTTCGAGTCCCTTGACGACGTCATTGGCGCGAGCGATTGCGGTTGGATCTGTACGGCGAGAATATTCTTCGTTGAGAATATGGATCTCATTCGATACTTTCTCCACGCGCGCTTCAAGAGCTGCTCGCTTATTGCGATCGGTGACACCAATCTTTGACCAAGCATCCATAAGTGTGCGGAACTCTCGCTTCGCAGCCTGAAGATCAGTGATAGGCAGGATCGCTTCAATCTTGGTGATGAGCTCTTCGCGCTTAATGAGATTGGCGCCCATGGATTCATTACGCTTCTCGAGATCGGCGTTCTTGGCAGCAAAGAAAGTATCTTGGCTGGCTTTGAAGCGAGCCCACAGTTTTGCATCGACGGATGGCTTGCCACGTCCCGCAGCCTTCCACGCATCCATGAGTTCTTTGTAGCGTCGCGCGGTGTTGAGCCATTCGCGTGATGTCGCCAAAGATTCAGCCTCAACCACAAGAGCTTCTTTCTTAGCCGCAACTTCTGAAGAAGTTGCTTCGAGATTAGCGAAGTGGGTACGGCGACGCTTATCAAATTTATTGCGAGAGGAAGAGAATCGCTTCCATAGTTCGCTATCGGTGGCCTTATCTAAGCGGGGCGCAGCTTTCCACTCTTCAAGGAGCACCTTGAGGCGTTCGGAAGTGACTTTCCAATTCTCTGAGAGCGCAAGTGACTCTGCTTCAGCGACTAACTTCTCTTTTTCGACTAGGGCGGTAGCACGCTTCGCTTCGCGGACAGCTGCCTCGACATCTTTACGCTCCTGGTAGGCGGCGCGATGAGATTCGATCAGGTCTGGGATCTGCTCAACTGAGGAGGCAAGAGTGGTGAGATCGCCAACGCCATTGAGGGTTGATACCTGCTCGCGAAGTTTATTGACAGCTTCGAGGGCATCGGAGGGAACCATCGCCCCACTCTTAATGCGGGCAGCAAGGAGAGCAACTTCGGATGCGAGCACTTCAAATTTGCGAACAAAGTATGCGAGCGCTTCTTCGGCGCTCTTGCCAGGGTAAGAACCAACGGCGCGTTCACCGTGGGCAGTTTTGACATAAACCGTGCCATCTTCGGCAACGCGGCCAAAAGCCGAAGGATCCCCAATGAGTGCTGATGCAGCGCTGACGGGTGCCTTGGCGAGTTCTGCTGGATTGATCTCCATCTTCTTACTCCTTTATACGATGTTGCGCGTCATCAGACCTCGAGGTGAGGGCCAACTTCGTTAACGCAGTGCTGGTGGGCTCGGAAGTGCTTCGCGATGCTCAGGGATAAAGGTACCCTGAACCCCGTGGCCAAGGAGAATCGATGATCGTAGAAGCGCTCACAGCGAGCTATTTTGAGACTAATTGCTGGATCATCGCCCCTCAGGCCAATTCGGAGTGCCTCATCGTCGACCCGGGGATAGTCGCGCCCAGCATGGTTGGCCAGATCTCAGAGTTCCTTCGAAAATTTAATCTCAAGCCGATTGCCGCTTTGGTTACCCACGGCCATCTTGACCACACCTTCTCGGTCCAGCCACTCTGTGACGGATATGGCATTCCCGCCTACATTCACGAGAGCGATCGTCGATTGCTTGTCGATCCTTTCAAAGCTCTTCAAGCCGGCGGCATGAGCGATCAAATTATGCAACAACTAGGAGTGAAGAGCTTTGCAGAACCTGCTGCTGTCGAGACTTTCCGCGATTGCGCAACGTTGGAACTCGCAGGTTTCACTTTAAATATCGCCCACGCACCGGGCCACACCGCCGGATCGGCAGTCTTCACGCTCGATGACGCCTACCTCATCTCTGGTGATGTTCTCTTTGCTGGCGCGATTGGTCGGACCGATATGCCGACCGGGTCCTCTGCTGCAATGAAGAAGAGTTTGACGGAGAAAATTTTGCCTCTGGCGGATGAATTAATTGTTCTTCCTGGGCATGGTCCGCAAACTACAATTGGTCGCGAACGTAAAGGCAATCCATATCTTCAAGATAGTTTCCTCACCAGTGCGTCAAGAGCGGGAGAATAGATCAGTGAACAAGATTCAAGCCCCCAAAGGCGTTCACGAATTTTTTCCGCCGGAATCTGCCGCCTTTGAATATGTTCGCACGACGCTGATTGATTCGGCAAAAGGTGCGGGCTATGGCTTGATGGAGTTGCCAGTATTTGAAGATACTGAACTCTTTACTCGAGGCGTCGGTGAGTCCACGGATGTCGTTTCCAAAGAGATGTACACCTTTGAAGATCGCGGCGGCCGTTCTATCACGCTTCGCCCAGAAGGTACTGCCGGAGTTATGCGGTCGGTGATCGAACACAATCTTGATAAGGGACAATTGCCATGCAAGGTCTGGTATTCAGGTGCCTTCTTCCGCGCAGAGCGTCCACAAGCAGGTCGTTATCGCCAGTTCTATCAAGTGGGTATCGAAGCGATAGGACTCAATGACCCAGAGATTGATGCAGAAGTTATTGCCGTCGCAGATCGAGCATTTAAGAACTTGGGTCTCTCTCGTTATCGACTAGAAATTACGTCATTAGGCGATGCGCAATCTCGCGCTGCTCATCGTGTGGATCTGCTGAAATTCATATCGACGCTCAATCTCGATGAAGCGACTGCAGCTCGCGCCGCTCTCAATCCACTGCGTCTGTTTGATGATAAGCGCGAGGAAATGCGCTCCGCGATGGCAAAGGCGCCGTTACTTCTCGACTATTTGTCCGATGAAAGCCGTGAACATTTTGCTCGCGTTCAAGAACTGCTGACCAGCTTTGGAATAGCTTTCACGATTAATCCACGGATGGTACGTGGTTTGGATTATTACACCGGCACGACCTTTGAATTCATACACCCTGATCTCGGTGCCCAATCGGGAATTGGTGGCGGTGGTCGCTATGACGGACTGATGGCCGAACTTGGCGGCGCCGATCATTCTGGAATCGGCTTCGGCATCGGCGTCGATCGTGTCCTTCTTGCCTGTGAGGCAGAGAACTCGTTGGCAGATCGCATCTCACAAGCCTTTGGACTAGATCTCTTCATTATTGCTATGGGGGAGGAAGCGAAGAGTCGAGTAGCTGCTCTCGTTAATGAGGCGAGAAATCATGGAATTCGCTGCGATATGGCCTATGGCGATCGCGCCCTCAAAGGCGCTATGAAAGCAGCAGATAAGAGTGGTGCTCGATTTAGCCTGGTCATCGGCGCTGACGAGTTGAATACTGGTGAGGCAGCTCTCAAAGAGATGACCACTGGCGAGTCGACATCAATTAGACTTCACACCTTCATCGATCAATGGACAGAAATTAGGGCTAAGTAATGTTGCGCACACATAACGCGGGGGATCTTCGAGCAAGCCATATTGGGCAGAGCGTGACGCTCGCTGGATGGGTCGCTCGCCGCCGTGATCATGGCGGGGTTGCATTTATCGATCTTCGCGATGCAAGTGGCGCGGTCCAAGTAGTTATTCATGATGAAGCGATTGCGGGCTCATTGCGCGCAGAGTGGTGCATCCTGATGACTGGCACGGTCGCTGCTCGCCCCGAAGGTAATGCCAACGCAAATATTCCCACCGGTGAAATTGAGATCAATTGCGAATCCCTCACTGTCCTCTCCGAAGCTGCCCCTCTGCCCTTTCCCGTCGATAGTGGCGATGTCAGCAACATTTCAGAAGAGGTCCGCCTGAAATATCGCTACCTAGATTTGCGCCGAGAAGGTCCTGCGAAGAATCTTCGACTTCGTTCGCAAGTAACTTCGGTTATTCGTTCAGTCATGGACGAAGAGGATTTCTTAGAGATCGAAACTCCCTACCTCACGCGTTCGACTCCGGAAGGTGCCCGCGACTTTTTAGTCCCCGTTCGCCTTCAGCCAGGAAGTTGGTATGCGCTTCCACAATCACCACAGCTCTTCAAACAGCTTCTGATGGTTGCTGGCATGGAACGTTACTATCAAATTGCTCGTTGCTTCCGTGACGAAGATTTTCGCGCCGATCGTCAACCAGAATTTACCCAGTTGGATATCGAAATGTCCTTCGTAGATCAAGAAGATGTTCTCGCGGTGGCCGAAAAGATTCTGACTCGCACCTTCAAGAAGGTTGTTAACTACGAGATTCCTATGCCGATTCCTCGAATGACTTATTGGGAAGCGATGCGCCGTTTCGGATCTGACAAGCCGGACCTTCGTTTCGACAATGAGTTGGTGGATGCCACAGAATTTTTTGCAGCGACAACATTCCGAGTTTTCCAAGCTCTGTATGTTGGAGCAGTCGTTATGCCTGGTGGCGCATCTTCTGCGCGCCGAGAGTTGGATGCTTGGCAAGATTGGGCGAAAGCTCGTGGCGCTAAAGGCCTTGCATACATTCTCATTCAGGAAGACGGGACTTTGGCTGGACCGGTTGCAAAGAATCTCTCCGAAAGTGAAGCATCAGGAATCGCTGCTCACGTGGGTGCAAAGCCCGGCGATGCGATTTTCTTTGCGGCGGGGGATCGAATCTCTTCCCTCAATCTGCTGGGCGCTGTGCGCCTAGAAGTGGGAAAGCGTTGTGGACTTATTGATGAGAGCGCGTGGAAATTCCTCTGGGTTGTAGACGCTCCCATGTTTGAACAAATTGATAGTGCGAATCCTGAATCGGGATGGACTGCAGTTCACCACCCATTTACCGGACCGAAGCCGGAGTTTGCTGCCTCCTTTGACTCTGATCCAGCATCCGCCCTGGCATATGCCTACGACATTGTTCTCAATGGCAATGAAATCGGTGGCGGATCTATCCGTATCCACGACCGTTCTATGCAGGCGCGAGTCTTCAAGACCATCGGTCTCTCGCAAGCAGAAGCAGAAAGTAAGTTCGGCTTCCTACTCGAAGCATTTAATTATGGCCCGCCACCACACGGTGGAATCGCGCTCGGTCTCGATCGGCTCTGCGCACTTCTTGCTGGCGCCGAATCCATTCGTGAAGTGATTGCATTCCCGAAGACCGCCAGTGGTGGCGATCCACTTACGGGCGCACCTACACCAATTACTGCGGCACAGCGTAAAGAGGCAGCAGTGGACTTCGTTCCGGAAGTAACTCCGGCGCAATAGCGCAGGCTTTCTCTCATGGTTCGACTCTGGCGAGTGGCACTCTCGATGACCATCGGAGTGGCGCTGCTGGCTGGATGCGCGCCAAGCCAGCAGTATCCCGGGGATAAAAAGAGCGGTACCTATTTCACTGCGCCGACCTCGTGGCACGTAATTTCACAACATGCGTTATCGCAATGGGAGTCGCATTCAACGGCCACT
>CAIQXR010000059.1 GCA_903875815.1 uncultured Actinomycetes bacterium | reverse complement strand
GGGCCGAATATCAACTCGCTCTGCTGGCGCCTGCATATTTCGCCGACGACCGGAAAGAACAGCGCGAACAAGGGCCTGGGGATTGCTGACAAGCGCTGCTGCTTCGCTCAGTGCTTGGTCGAGCGGTTTATGCACGGCGCGAAGAATCTACGAGCAGTGCTTAGAGAGATGCGAGAGCTTCATCGAGAACGCTCATTGCGTCAAGAAGAAGTTCATCGGTAATCACTAGCGGAGGCAAGAAGCGAACCACGTTGGCATAAGTGCCAGCATTGAGTACAAGTACGCCCTTTGCGTGGCAATACTTAATAACTTTCTGCATCGCTTCGGAATTTGGCTGAGTGGTGCCAGGAATGACGAGTTCGATTGCTTGCATGGCGCCACGTCCACGGACTTCACCAATTACTGGATATTTAGCAGCAAGTGCGCGAAGTGAATCGCCCAAAATCTTGCCGATATGTTGAGCGCGAGCGATCAAGCCATCTTCTTCGATGGTTTCAAATACGCCGAGTGCAGCAGCGCACGCGACCGGGTTACCGCCGTATGTTCCGCCCAAACCAGCTGCGTGTACGGAATCCATAATCTCGGCGCGGCCAGTGACTGCTGCAAGTGGAAGTCCACCAGCAATTCCCTTAGCGGTGACGATCATGTCTGGGACAACGCCCTCTTCTTCTACGGCAAACATATGTCCGGTGCGTGCAAAACCAGTCTGCACTTCATCGGCGATAAAGATGATGCCGTTATCGTTCGAGTACTTCTGAAGTCCTGGCAAGAATCCCTTAGGTGGAACAACAAAGCCACCTTCACCTTGAATGGGCTCGATCAAGATCGCCGCAACATTATGTGCGCCAATCTCTTTATCAATCTTATGTGTCACAAGTTCAAGTGCATCTTGTGTGATGGTCGCCTTATCGCCTAGCCAGTGAAGTGAATATGGCATAGGGACGCGATAAATTTCTGGAGCGAACGGTCCGAAACCTTCCTTGTATGGCATGTTCTTTGCAGTGAGTGCCATGGTCAAGTTGGTGCGGCCGTGATAGCTGTGTTCGAAGACAACAATCGCCTGACGCTTGGTGTAGTGACGTGCCACCTTGATGGCATTCTCTACTGCTTCAGCGCCCGAGTTAACGAGTAGCGACTTCTTCTTAAATGTTCCAGGTGTGTGCTTATTGAGGAGCTCACACACTTCGATGTAATTGACATATGGCGCAACAGTGAAGCAAGTATGAGTGAACTCTTGAACCTGTGCGATCACGCGATCAACGACGCGTTGCGCAGTATTTCCGATATTGGTAACGCCGATACCTGAGCCGAGATCGATGATGTGGTTGCCATCGACATCGACGAGAATCGCATCGGCTGCGCTCTCAATTACTACCGGAATCGATAGACCTAGTCCCCCAGAAGTCGCTTCACTGCGGCGCGCGAGCACCTCTTGTGATTTTGGCCCAGGAATTGCTGTGACCACCCGACGTTCTTGCGGAATAGTTGTCTTTACAGTCATGAATAAATTGTAGGCTAGAACTATGAATGCTGCGCCCCACTCAGGTGAACTCCGGGAGATTGCTCCCCTGCTCGACGCCTACCTGTCGTACTTTGAGAGCGAGCGCACACCGTTCACCATTCCTGGGCATAAGCAGAGAGCATCACGCTTAGATGCAGGCTTGGGCCGAATCGTCGATAGTGATACTCCGCTCTACGGTGGCCTTGATGAAATCAAGCTCACCAATCAGACGCTCGCCAAAGCCGAGAAGTTGGCAGCAGATTTCTGGGGTGGGGATTATGCGCGCTTTTCGACCGGTGGCTCTACGCACGCCAACCAAGCGATTGTCCTCTCACTCGGCAAACCCGGTGACAAGGTAGCAATTACCCGCACTGCTCATCGCTCCATCTTGAGCGCTCTCGTTCTTGCTGGCCTTGAACCAATTTGGCTCACTCCCGAGATCGATGCCGCGACCGGCGTTCCACTTGGCATTCCCCTCTCCGAACTTTCCCGAGTGATCGATCAGAATCCGATCGCGCTCTTGCTTACCGAACCTGGTTATCTCGGAACGCTCTCTGACTTACCTGGACTGATCGAACTCGCGCACTCACGCAACATCCCGGTCATTCTGGATGCTGCTTGGGGCGGCCACTTTGGCTTCCATCCTGAATTGCCTCGCCATGCGATGCAGATCGGCGCAGATGCACTTATTACTAGT
>CAIQXR010000058.1 GCA_903875815.1 uncultured Actinomycetes bacterium | reverse complement strand
GGAACTCTTGCCCGATGCGCTCTGCGCCGATGATGCACCGGCTTGGGATTCGACTTCCACGTGGACTGGATCGGTTATTCAAGATCCAACAACAAACCTCTTCCATCTCTTCTACACCGGTACGAATCGACTTCTCGGGGGAGTGCAGCAGCAAGTAGGCCATGCCACCAGCACGGACCTCGTCCGATGGCATCGCGCCGCCAATAACCCCATCGTCAGCGCCGATCCATTGCACTTCGAAGTATTAGCCGATAACAATGATGAGCCCTTTAGAGATCCGTGGGTCTTCTTCGATTCACGGGATCAACTCTGGAAGATGTTGCTAACAGCAAATCTCAAGCAATTGGATAACCCGTACCGAGCTACGATCGCACTATCGACTTCGAAAGATCTGAACAGTTGGAGTGCGCCACTTCCGTTATTGCGCGATTCGGGCTTTGGGCAGATCGAAGTGACGCAAGTGGAGCAGATCGATGGCAATTGGGTGCTGATCTTTTGTGTTGCTAAAGAATTCATCCAGAATCGTGATGAGAAATTCCAGAGTGGCACCTATAGCGCTCCAGCAGATAGTCCTATCGGTCCATTCCATCTTGACCAAGCTGAGTTGATCGGTCCAGCTGGTCTCTACGCCGGTCGCATCATCAAAGATCGTCAAGGAAAGTGGAATTTGATGGGTTTTATTCATGATGATTTCGATAAGCCATTCACTGGTCGAATCCAAGATCCCCTGGTGGTCGCCTTAACTGAGCGCGGAACGCTTCAGCCATGATCCGCACGGAGCGGCTAGAGATTCGCCCACTAGTTATCTCGGATGTCGATTCATTATTGCCGTATCACTCAAATCCCGATGTCGTTCGCTACATCCCTTGGACGGTGCGCGATCGAGTAGAAGTGATGGCTTACATCAAGCGAGTGGCAACGCCCTTTGATCCGACCCTTCAAGGAAGTTATTTGATGTTGGGCTTCACGAAAGTTGGCGAAGACCAAGTAATCGGCCAGGTCAATGCCGGCATGGAGAGCGTCTCAGATAACACGGCAAGTATTGGATGGGTGATCAATCCTGAATTTGCTGGGCAGGGCTATGCCATCGAAGCGGTGCGCGGCCTGTTGAAGTACTTGGGGGAAGATTTAGGCATCCGGCGCTTTACCGCGAAGATCGATCAACGCAACCGCGATTCGGTGCGCTTGGCGGAGAATCTGGGAATGAGACGTGAAGCGACTTTTGTTGAGGATGAACTCTTCAAAGGTGAGTGGGTTTCGACTTATCTCTACGCGATTTTGTCGCGCGAGCTGAAGTTCTAACTTACTGCTGAGCCAACTTCTCTAACGCTTCGCCAGATACTCGCATGACTGTCCATTCGTCCATAAAGACAGCGCCGAGAGATTTGTAGAAATTGATGGACGGTTCGTTCCAATTGAGGACCCACCATTGGAAGCGGTGATAACCACGTTCCATACATAGCTTGGCTAAGTGGACTAAGAGCGCTTTCCCATATCCCTTGCCACGAGCCTCCGGAAGAACAAAGAGATCTTCAAGATAGATGCCATGGGTGCCGGTCCAAGTAGAGTAATTGAGAAACCACGTCGCAAATCCCACGATGGCGCCAGAGTCATCCTCGACAAAGTCGCAATAGACAGCAGGGTGTTCGCAGAAGAAGGCTTGGTTGATTTGCTCAAGAGTGGCCTGGGCCGATTCAGGCTCTTTTTCGTAGAGCGCGAGTGCGTAAATAAGATCAAGAATTACTTGACCCTCATGCGGAAGGGCCGCACGAATTCTCATGCGGCCCTCCAGTAGAAACGGTCGTTAATTAGTGATGTCCGCTCTCGAGCTCTTTAATCTCAGCGAGTGTGGGTGCTGGGATCTGTTCAGCATTAGCCACGCTGAGGCGCTTGCGAAGTTTGTTCTTGAGGCCGCCAGGGGAGCGAACTCCATTAGCGTCAGCGTCTGGCAAGGCCAACGGTGCTGGCTGTTCATGCTGAGTAAGTGTGAACTTCTTAGCATCAGAGATCTCTTCGTGTACTTCCACGAACTCGCCATGTGGCAACATAACCAGGCGCCCAGTTTCACGACCATGGAGAACGAGTTCACGGTCGGCACGCTGTAGCGAGAGACAGATGCGCTTGGTGATCACATAGGAGATCGGTGGCACGATGAAGAGACCGATGCGGGTGAACCACATGATGCCATTGATCGTGAGGTGGAAGTGGGTAGCAATGATGTCGTTACCACCATTGAGAAGTGTGATCATGATGAACGTCAGTGACATTACGCCGACTGCCGTACGTGTTGGAGCATTGCGCGGACGATCCAAGAGATGGTGTTCACGCTTATCGCCAGTCATCCAGCTTTCAATGAATGGATAGAGCGCCATGCCAGTGAAAAGAATTCCTGGGATGATCAAACCTGGAATCAAAATATTCCACGAGATCGTATGACCAAAGGCGTGAGTTTCTAGTGGGGGAGCGGCGCGGACTAGACCATCGAGCCATCCCATGTACCAGTCAGGTTGTGAGCCAGCAGAGATCTGACCCGGTGTATATGGACCATAAAGCCAGATCGGGTTAATAGAAGCGACAGCACCAAGGAATGCGGTCACGCCGAAGACGATGAAGAAGAATCCACCAGCCTTTGCCATGTAGACCGGCATCAATGGGTAACCAACAACGTTCTTCTCAGTGCGTCCAGGACCTGGATACTGCGTGTGCTTCTGGTACCAGACCAACATCAAGTGCGCCGTGATGAGCGCGAGGAAGATGCCAGGGAGAAGCAGGACGTGAACGGTGTAGATGCGAGGAATGAAGACGTGACCAGGGAATGGACCACCGAAAGCGAAGAAGGCGAGGTAAGAACCCACAACGGGGATTGCCTGAATGATCGCTTCAGCGATGCGGATACCGGTTCCGGAGAGTAAATCGTCGGGCAGTGAGTATCCCAAGAAGCCTTCAACGATGCCGAGGGTAAGGAGTCCGACGCCGATCAACCAGTTGAATTCACGAGGCTTGCGGAATGCGCCAGTGAAGAAGACGCGAAGCAAGTGGGCAACGATCGCCACCATGAAGAGCAGAGCTGCCCAGTGGTGAATCTGGCGCATAAGAAGTCCACCGCGAACATCGAAGGAGATGTGAAGGGTAGAGGAGTAGGCCGCCGACATGGTCACATGTGAGAGTGGGGCATAACTTCCGTTATAGACCACATCTGCCTGTGATGGGACGAACCAGAAAGTGAGGAATGTGCCTGTGAGCAACAAGATGATGAAGGAGTAGAGCGCAACTTCACCGAGCATAAAGGACCAGTGGTCAGGGAAAACTTTGGTGAGGTTCTTGCGCGCCCAAGCGGCTGCGCCCGTTCGCTCATCGACGTAATTGGCTACATTGCCGGCGATACGTTCAGATTTTTTCATGAGGAGCGCTCCCAGAAGCTAGGTCCGATGGGTTCTGTAAATGGTTGTTGTGCAACGAGGTAGCCATCTGCGTTAACAGTGATAGCTAATTGTGGAAGTGGGCGGGCTGCTGGCCCGAAGATCACTTTGGCAGCACGTGTCACATCGAATGTTGATTGGTGGCATGGGCAGAGTAAGTGCTTGGTCTGCTGTTCGTAGAGCGCTACTGCACAACCCATATGTGAACAGATTTTGGAGAAAGCGATGATGCCATCGTGAGTCCATGAAAGACGCTGGGCGTCTAAGTTAAATTCTTCGGGGCGGATGCGAATTAAGAGAACCGCATCGGTGCCGATGTTTTCCAATGTGCGTTCAGTGCCTTCAGGAAGTTCTGGAAGAACCTGAGCAACTGAACCAATTTCCAGATCAGATGGCTTAATGGGTTGATTGCCTGGGTCGGTGACGAGGCGAACTCCTGCAGCCCAATCAGTGGTGTTGAGTTGCTTGCGAGGAAGTGGGCCAAGATCGCGCAGGAAGAGAACGGCTGGAAGCGCCGCCATGGCGCCTGCAAGCCCCAGTGATCGTTTGATCAATTTACGGCGGCCAAGTCCAACGCCAGCAGCGCGCTCTTTGACGGTATCGACGAAATCTTGGCGATCCTTATCTTCCGAGCGGAATTCATGGCGCTCGGCGACTACTTCAGTATCACTCATCAATGTCTTAGCCCAGTGAACTGCAGCCATTCCAATAAAGAAGAGCGAGAAGGCCATTCCCAATCCGAGGAAGAGTTGCTCGGCGTTAGTAGTGCCAAGGATGGGGAGATAGATGAAGAGATCTTTATTGATGAAGAGATAAGAAGCGATGAAGAGAACAGTGCCGGCGGCAGAGAGTAAGAAGAGAATAGATACCTGACGTTCGGCGCGAGCCTCAGCCTTAGGATCTACATCTGCTTTGCGATGGACATGCTCCGGTAGACCGGGATCTTGAATCTTGGATAGCTCGTTACTCATTTATTATCTCGCCTTCGATGCAAGCCATACGGCTATTCCGATAAGTAAACCGAGTCCAAAGACCCATGCCAACAAACCTTCAGTAACTGGACCAACTCGACCGAGCGATCCACCACCAAGGTTGGGTTCATTCTGTGCCGCTTTAAGCCACTTAATGATCGAAAGTTTTTCAGATGGTGTGAGTGTCTTATCTGAGAACTTAGGCATTGATTGTGGTCCTGTGATCATCGCTTCGTAAATATATTGTGGATCTACACCCATGAGAGTTGGAGCATATTTTCCGTTAGTGAGCGCTCCGCCTTGGCCCGCGAAGTTGTGACACATAGCGCAGTTGGTGCGAAAGAGTGCGCCACCTTGCGCAGTATTGCCATCACGTTCGTAATTGAGTGATGCAGGATCAACTGCAGCAGGTCCAGGAGCTGTGGATGCGACATAGGCAGCGAGTGCAGCGATCTGCTCGGCGTTGTAGACCGGCTTCTTACGCATTGCTTGC
>CAIQXR010000057.1 GCA_903875815.1 uncultured Actinomycetes bacterium | reverse complement strand
TAGCCAGCGCGCACCAATAACTTATGGCTTGCCACTTCGGCATCGGCTGGATCATCACGAAGTGTGCGCAGGAGCAGTGTCGACATCTTTAGCATGGTCGAACCTTACCGAAAGATGGTCAGGGAATTAAAAGAATTACGCAGTGGTGACTGACGGAGTGCCAGAAGCCACGCCTGCTGCTTCCATCTCCTCAGCCAAACGCATCGCCTCTTCAATTAGAGTCTCAACGATTTGCGCTTCAGGAACGGTCTTAATGACTTCGCCCTTAACAAAGATCTGGCCCTTGCCATTTCCCGATGCAACGCCAAGATCTGCTTCGCGAGCTTCGCCCGGACCATTAACAACACAGCCCATAACTGCAACGCGAAGTGGAACTGTCATTCCTTGCAAGCCAGCTTGGACCTTCTCTGCCAATGAGTAGACATCGACTTGAGCGCGGCCACATGAAGGGCATGAAACGATTTCGAGTTTGCGTTGACGCAAATTGAGCGATTCAAGGATCGAGATACCGACTTTAACTTCTTCTACTGGTGGAGCCGAGAGCGAGACGCGAATGGTGTCGCCGATTCCCTCCGAGAGAAGAATCGCAAAAGCGGTAGCGGACTTGATGGTGCCCTGGAAAATAGGACCGGCTTCGGTAACGCCAAGGTGCAATGGATAATCGCACTTGGATGCCAAGAGTCGGTAAGCCTGAACCATTGTCACCGGATCATGATGCTTCACGGAAATTTTAATATCGCTAAAGCCATGCTCCTCAAAGAGCGAAGCTTCCCAGAGCGCTGACTCAGCGAGTGCTTCCGGGGTCGCTTTGCCATATTTTGCAAGCAAGCGCGGATCGAGAGAACCAGCATTAACGCCGATGCGAATCGGAATTCCCGCATCGCCAGCAGCTTTCGCTACCTCTTTTACTTTGTCATCAAATTGCTTGATGTTGCCAGGATTAACGCGTACCGCGGCGCAGCCAGCATCAATGGCAGCAAAGATATATTTTGGTTGGAAGTGAATATCAGCAATAACCGGGATCTGTGATTTCTTAGCAATCTGTGCGAGTGCATCGGCATCATCTTGTGAAGGCACTGCCACGCGGACAATCTGGCAACCAGAAGCGGTGAGTTCAGCGATCTGCTGCAAC
This sequence comes from uncultured Actinomycetes bacterium, assembly GCA_903875815.1. Next base: position 1,707 of record CAIQXR010000057.1, on the reverse strand, counting down.
GTCGCATTGACATCGGATGTGAGTGTGGTGCACATCGACTGAACGCTGACTGGTGCATTTCCACCGACGAGCACATTTCCTACTTTGAGCTGCTTGCTCGGACGACGAGGAGACAATGTGGGCAGTGGCGCCGCTGGCATTCCAAGATTAACCATGGCCCTATTCTGCCCTATTTTGCTATCGGATTTGATCTGGAATTAGAGCGTGACCGGGTTGAAAATGTCGGCAGCCAAGAGCAAGAGTGAGAGTGCGACCAAAAGCACAAAGACGGCGATCGTCACAGGCATTAATTTCTCGACATCAAGCGGAGCGGGGGCTGGCTTGCCTCGACGCTTCGCCCAAAATCTGCGGACGCCATCGGCGATTGCGATCGCCATGTGGCCGCCATCGAGTGGAAGGAGCGGGAGCAGATTGAATATGCCCACGAAGATATTGAGGCTTGCAACGATGAGCAGGAAGGTAGCTATCTTCTCTCGAGTTGCTAGATGTGAATCACTCGCAGTTTGAGCACTGACTCGGGCAACGCCAACGACGCCGACCAGACCTTGGGGATCGCGCTTTTCATGACCAAAAGTCTCGCGGAAGAGTGCAGGGACTTTTGCAGGCAAAGTGAATAGCGATGAGATGCTGCTGGTAAAGAGTTGGCGAGAGAGTGAGCCCGCGCTACCGAAGCTATCAATAAATGTATCGCGCTGGTTGCCAATCCGATTATTCACTCCAATGATGCCGACGCTCTTGCCATTGACGGTGCGGGCGATTGGCGTAACAGAAATGTGAATCACATTGCTGCCGCGATTGATAGTGAGATCAAGTGGCTTTCCAGCAGATGAACGAATCTTCACCACGGCATCTGACCAATGGTGGTATTTCACACCATCAATGGCCACGATCTGATCGCCGGCTTTAACGCCAGCGAGATAGGCGGGCGAAGCAGGATCGGTCGCAGCGCAGGTCTTGCCATCCGAGGAGAGACATTGCGGGACTAAGCCCACTGTGCCAGTCACTGCAGTTGTTCCCACGGCGGAGAAGAGAATGACCAACGTAACGAAACCCAAAACAAAGTGAAGGAAAGAGCCCGCACCCAAAACGATTAGCCGCTTGGGAACGGAGGAGGTATAGAAAGCACGCGGCTTCTCCTCATCGGTCATCGGCTCGTGCATCGACATACCGACGATTCGGCAATACCCACCTGCCGGAATCGCTTTCACGCCAAATTCAGTCTCACCGCGCTGGAAGGACCAGAGCTTCTTTCCAAATCCTAAGAAGAATTCCGTGACTTTCATGCCAAAGCGCTTTGCAGTGAAGAAGTGACCCGCTTCGTGAATCATCACCGATAAAAGAAGAGCAACGACAAAAGCTAGCGCACCAATAAAACTCACTTTTTCTCCTGAACTAATTCGTGGGCGACCCTACGAGCATCATCCTCAATGGCACTGACATCGGCTAGATTCTTTGCGATCACTGGTGCACCGCCACCAAGTTTTTGTACAGCTAACTCCACGATATCGACGATCGCTGTGAAAGCGATCAAGCCGTTCAGGAATGCTTCTACTGCTACTTCATTTGCGGCATTGAAAATTGCCGGTAGGCCTCCCCCGAGTTCACCGCAACGTCGCGCTAAATCAATTGCCGGGAAACGAGCCGTATCGATCGGAGAAAATTCCCACTTATGTGATTTGGTCCAATCCACTGGAGCTGTGGCGCGAG
>CAIQXR010000056.1 GCA_903875815.1 uncultured Actinomycetes bacterium | reverse complement strand
TGCCAACGTTTTAGCGCAGTCGGGTTATCACGTCATTGCAGCAGCGCGCAGAGCCGATCGATTGCGCGAAGTGGCTGCGCAGCATCCCAATATTGAAGCTGTCGAACTCGATGTGACAAATCAGGCAAGCGTCGATGCGCTCGCAAACCACCTGCGTAATAAAAACCTCGCCATTCTTATTAATAATGCTGGCGGCGCCTTTGATTCAGCGCCGGTGGAAGCAAGTGACCCAGCAATTTGGTCGAAGACGTATGAGGTAAATGTCGTGGGCGCGATGCGTGTGACGCAGGCGCTACTGCCAATCATCAAGCAATTTGGTCACGGACATCTGCTCTTCACAACATCGACTGCCGGCCATGCTGCCTATGAAAATGGTGGTAGCTATGTCACGGCGAAAGCTGCTGAAGTCGCAATGGTTCAGACACTTCGCCTAGAACTCAATGGCTTGCCGATTCGCGTCACAGAGATTGCACCCGGCATGGTGAAGACCGAAGAGTTCTCCGCTGTTCGATTCGGTGGCGATAATGAAAAGGCCGCCAAGGTTTATCAAGGTGTAGAGCATCCACTGGTTGCTGAAGATATTGCTGAAGCGATTCGTTGGTCGGTCTCACTTCCGGCACACGTCAACGTCGACTCATTAATTATTCGGCCAATTGCCCAAGCTGCAAACCATAAAGTGCACCGAATTTCTTAACGCCAAATGCCGCAACTTCATAACTTCTTTTTAACTAAGCCACTTGCCGATCAATTTCGGAAAACAGTCTCCGGATCAAAAGATGGTAAGCCCGATTGGGTGAAGTACATTGAAATTGGCGACGATGCTGGACTCTTTGGTCCCGGCAGCGCCGTGTGGGATGTTCACGGTTGTGTAGCCACATTAGTCGGCGGCGTGCGCGCACTTCTCTTGCAAGCGTGCCACCCCGCGCCACTGGCTGGCGTCTCGGAACATTCACGATACGAGGAAGATCCGCTCGGCCGGCTGGAAGGCACGACTCGTTGGCTGACGATTACTTCTTTCGCTTCTACCGAAGGCATCGCTCGTGAAGCAGCGCGCGTGAATGAAATGCATAAGCGCGTCACTGGTGAATTCACCACTAAACAGGGCGAGCATAAGAACTACCGCGCTCAAGATCCGCGTTTTCTCTTATGGGTGCACTGCGCATTTACTGATTCCTTTCTCAAAGCTCACACCATGCTCGGCTATCCGATCGCACTAGGCCAAGATGCTTATGTTGCAGAATGGAGCAAGAGCGCGATTCCGCTCGGGCTAGAAAATGCACCGCAATCAGTGGCAGAACTTGAAGCAGCACTTGATGATTTTAGAAATAAAGATTTGGCACATATGCCGGCAACCGATCGGGTGGTGAAATTTATTCTCAAGCCGCCATTTTCATTTGGAGGTCTGCTCTTCTATCGAATCTTGGCCAACGCTGCGATCGCAACACTGGATCGGCGCGAGATCGAACTTCTGGGTCTCAAGCCGAAATCGAAAATCTGGTTGCGCGTTGCCCGAATATCCCTCGATGCTTTCCGAGCGATCCTCGGTCCAGAATCTCCTTCTCAGCAAGTCGCCCGGGCGCGGATCGCTCGTATACTCAAAACATGACCACTCTCATTGGCACGCACGTCCGTCTAGAACCGCTCTCACTAGATCATGCCCAAGATCTCTGGAAGAACACTGCTGGCGATGCCGAACTCTGGAAATGGGTAGTCACGAAATATCCCATCCCGCACTCACTGGAGGAGATGACGGCACTGGTTTCCACCATGGTTGCCGAAGAGAGCCGCGAAGGGTTTGCTGTCATCGACCTGCGCAGCGGCGAGTGTGTGGGCAGTACTTCGTACTTAGATATTCAAGCGGCACTCCAAACGATTGAAATTGGTTCGACTTTCTATGGCGCAGTGGCTCGGCGCACAGGTATCAACACCGAGACCAAGTTACTTCTGATGACCGAAGCCTTTGAAACTCGCGGTTTCGAACGCCTGGCTATCAAAGCCGATAATCTCAATCAGCGTTCGCTGGATGCAATTGCCCGGATTGGCGCGAGATATGAAGGGACGCTGCGCAGCCATATGGTTCGCCGCGATGGCTCTCGCCGCGACACCGTCTATTTCTCGGTTATTAAATCTGAATGGCCGGA
>CAIQXR010000055.1 GCA_903875815.1 uncultured Actinomycetes bacterium | reverse complement strand
CTTCGTGACATTCTCTGCCAAGTCGAACCCGTGTTGCTTCATAGAGAGACCATCGGAACTTCGGCATTTCTCGGGTCACTTGCCTATGTTCTCTTGCTTCCTACTTCATGGAGTTCCCAAGTGATTGGCCTCATTGCTGGTTCGACCGTCTGCTTGGCGCGAGGAATTTCGATCTATTTCGATCTGCACTTGCCACGAATTAAGCGCGCCTAATTACGCCTTTCCAAAGCGACGTTCGCGCTCGGCATAGATTTCGATAGCTTTCCAGAGCGTGGTTCGATCCACATCTGGCCAGAGCACATCCAGAAAGACCATCTCGGCATAAGCAGATTGCCACGGCAAGAAATTTGAAGTCCGTTGTTCCCCTGACGAGCGTAAGAAGAGATCGACATCGCTCATCGTGGGGCTATATAAATGTTTTGCAAAGAGCTTTTCGGTGATTTGTTCCGGCTTGAGTTTCTTGCTCTTCACTAATTCGGCGATAGCTTGCGCCGCATCAACGATCTCGCTTCGGCCACCGTAATTGACGCACATATTAAGCGTGAGAACTTTATTCTTCTTCGTTAGCTCCTCAGCAATTGCGAGTTCATCGATGACGCTCTTCCATAACCGTTGGGGTCTTCCCACCCAACGAACCCGCACGCCCATCGCATGCATTTGGTCACGACGGCGGCGAATTACATCTCGATTGAAGCCCATCAAAAATTTCACTTCATCCGGCGAGCGGCGCCAATTCTCGGTAGAGAATGCATAGGCGCTAACTTCCTTTACGCCAATTTGAATTGCGCCTTCAATCACATCAAAGAGCGCAGCCTCGCCGGCTTCATGCCCGGCAGTGCGAGCCAAGCCACGCTTCTTTGCCCAGCGGCCATTTCCGTCCATAACCACGGCGACATGGTTCGGGATCTGATCAGCGCGAAGTTTGGGCGGCTTCGGTGTACTCATTGACTAATTCTTTCAACCAGAGGCAAGCTGCGCAATCCTCGCTCTAAGTGCCACTGCAAATAGGCGGCGATCAATCCCGATGCCTCACGGCGAGATTTCATCTCGCTATCCACGGCTCCAGTCCACTCCCCTGTGAGTAAGTCAGACATCAATTGAAGTGTCTCTGGTGTTGGTGTCGCAGCCGCTGATGGCTTGCAGGTGGCACAGACTGCGCCGCCGCCAACTAACGAGAAATATTTATGTGGGCCAGGGGCATCACAGCGAGAGCAATTAGTGAGAGATGGTGCATAGCCTGCGACCGATAGCGAGCGAAGTAGGTAGGCATCAAGAATCAAAGATGGATCATATGTTTTATGTGCAAGCGCTTTCAGCGCGCCATTGACGAGAAGATACTGCTGCAACGCTGGTTCGTGCTCTTGCGCCGTGAAACGTTCAGCAGCTTCTAGGATCGATGATGCGATGGTCCAGTGCTGGTAATCCTGAGAGATGACGTCGCCATAATTTTCAATCGCTTCGGCTTGCGTAACGACATCAAATGTCTTGCCGCTATAGAGCAAGAGATCAACACAGCTGGCTGGCTCGAGTCGTGCGCCCCATCGAGATTTCGTGCGGCGTACACCTTTTGCGACAGCTTTGATACGACCATGCTCTCGTGTGAAAAGCGTGATGATTCGGTCGGCTTCACCTAG
>CAIQXR010000054.1 GCA_903875815.1 uncultured Actinomycetes bacterium | reverse complement strand
ATTACTGCGCCACTTGTTGAAGTGCGCGAAGGCATGACGCAGAAATTTGGCCCATTCGAACTCGAATTTGTCGCAGTTAATCACTCGATTCCTGATGCGTTGGCCGTCGCGATCAAAACTCCTGCTGGCGTTGTCCTTGCTACTGGCGATTTCAAAATGGATCAATTGCCACTCGATGGTCGCATCACCGACCTCGCTACTTTCGCTCGTTTAGGTGCAGAAGGCGTCGATCTCTTCATGGTGGACTCCACCAACGCTGATGTTCCTGGCTTCACGACGCCAGAGCGAGATATTGCACCTACTTTAGATCGCGTCATTCGCGCGACCGATCGTCGCGTTATCGTGGCTTCTTTCGCATCACACGTCCACCGCATTCAACAGATCATCGACGTTGCTGTCGCGCACGATCGCAAGGTGGCATATGTGGGCCGCTCCATGGTTCGCAATATGAAGTTAGCGCAAGATATGGGTTACCTGACCGTTCCTGAAGGCGTCATCGTTGATGGCAAGAAAATTGAAGATTACGGCGATCGGATCGTCTTGATCTGCACTGGATCACAAGGCGAACCACTTGCTGCGCTCTCGCGTATGGCTAATGGCGAGCACCCGATTGTTGTGGGCAAGGGTGACACCGTCATTCTCGCCTCATCTCTTATTCCCGGCAATGAAAATCCAGTCTTTAGAGTGATCAATGAACTCACTCGATTTGGCGCCACCGTTATTCATAAAGGTAATGCCATGGTTCACGTCTCTGGCCACGCAGCTGCAGGCGAACTTCTCTATTGCTACAACATTGTGAAGCCAAAGAACGTTATGCCAATTCACGGTGAATGGCGCCACTTGCGTGCCAATGCCGAGCTTGCCATTAAGACTGGTGTTCCTCGCAATAATGTCTTGGTTGTAGAAAATGGCATCGCTATCGATATGGCCGATGGCTACGCCGATGTTGCGGGCGCAGTGCCTGTGGGATATGTCTATGTCGATGGTCAATCGATCGGCGAGATCACAGAGTCATCTCTGAAAGATCGTCGCATCTTGGGTGAAGAAGGATTCATCTCGGTAGTGGTCGTCGTTGAATCACAGACTGGCAAGATTGTGGCGGGTCCGGATATTCATGCCCGCGGATTTACCGAAGATAATGCGCTCTTCGATGAAGTAAAGAGCAAAATTGAAAAAGCGTTGGCCCAATCTGTTGCCAATGGCAACAATGCAACGCATCAATTGCAGCAAGTCGTCCGACGTACCGTTGGATCATGGGTGGGCGATGAACATCGTCGTAAGCCAATGATCGTTCCAGTCGTGATTGAGGTCTAGTACCAACGGCGCGCCTGCCACAAGCGGGCGCGCTTCTTCTTTACTGTTGGACATCATGGCCGCACGAAAATCCCGCAAAAAAGCCTCCCGCTCAACGAAGCGGAGCCAAGCCCCTGCTGCAAGTTTTGCTCGCGTAGTGGTGAAAATTTGGCATACCTTGGCCAAGGGATTTGGCGCATCCATTCGTCTGGTCTTCCGCGGTTCTCACGATTTAGATCCTTCACACCACAAAGATGGTTGGGCCTTCGCGGTTCTCGTCGCTGGCCTTATCTCAGCTGGGGGAGTCTGGTTCAACCTTCATAACTTCATCGGCAATGGAATTTATGACGTCATCTATGGCGGTATCGGTCGAATTGGTTATCTCGCACCTCTCATCTTTGGCGTCTTCGCTTTTCGAATTTTCCGCGCACCCGATCATGGCCGTGCAACTGGCCGCATCTTGGTTGGTACCGTTTTTCTCCTCGCGAGTGCGTGCGGTCTTGCTCATATCTTTGCTGGCTCGGTCGGAACAGGCGCAACGGCGATTCGCCATGGCGGTGGACTCTTGGGTTACGGCGTAT
>CAIQXR010000053.1 GCA_903875815.1 uncultured Actinomycetes bacterium | reverse complement strand
TTCACCCTCGAGCTTGACGTAATTCAAGCCCTTCTCTTTAGCGAGCGCCTCTAGTGGATTTGCGGCTGCATGATCGACAAGTGCTTCGTGTGATGGATGACGGAATTCGGCGTTGTCATCCAGAGTTACTTTGCCATCGAGTGCGACGACTTTGCCATCCTGAGTCTTCACTAATGGATTGATCTCCATGAGCGTGGCGTCTTCAGCAACAAATGCTGCCCACAGCTTGAGGAGTACCGCTTCTACTTGTGGTGCAACATCGGCTGGGAATTGGCCCTTGGCAACAATCTCTTTCGCAACTTCAGCGCTAATTCCGTTGTTGGGATTAATTCCGACTCGAGCAAGTTTCTCGGGCGAGGTATGTGCTACCTCTTCGATCTCCATACCGCCGGCAACAGATGCCATGACGAGGAAGTTGCGGTTGGCGCGATCAAGCAAGATGGCGAGGTAATATTCAGCTTCGATAGGAGCAGCTTCTGCGATCATCACTTGATGAACGGTGTGGCCTTTAATATCCATACCGAGAATTGCTTCCGCTTTGACGCGAGCATCGGCTGCATCTTCGGCGAGTTTTACACCACCGGCTTTTCCGCGACCGCCGACTTTCACCTGAGCCTTAACGACTACTTTGCCACCGATCTTGGCTGCGGCCGCTTCGGCTTCCGCTGGGGTTGTTGCCACGGCGCCGCCTAGGACGGGAACTCCATGTGATTCGAAGAGATCTCGAGCTTGATACTCATATAGATCCATCTGGCTACCCCATTCGCTTAACTAGTGAGAAAGTTCGTGAAAGTTATAGCCCAATCCTAATGGGAAACTAAAGCTTCTCCACCGGCGCATAACGCAGCAGTAACCGCTTCTCACCAGCGCTGCCAAAGTTGATGGTCGCTTCGGCTCGATCGCCAGCGCCATTGACGGCGATAACTGTTCCGAGGCCAAATGTGTCATGGGACACACGATCTCCCACTGCCAGAACCATCGTCTCTGAACTCTTTCGACCGGTGGCGCGAGGAGCTGGCATAAATGCCGACGAACGAGTCAGTGATGATGACCGTGTTCCGGAGCCATAAGCGCCGCTACCAATGGAGCGATCAATGGATGAGGTGCGTTCATTCCACTTCACCAGTCCTTCAGGAATCTCTTCGAGGAATCGAGATGGTGGGTTGTACGCCGGTGCGCCCCAGGCGCTGCGATATTCCGAACGCGAGAGATAGAGACGTTCACGTGCGCGAGTGAGTCCTACATATGCCAGACGACGTTCTTCTTCCACTTCTTCTTTGGCGCCGAGTGTGCGCGAATGCGGGAAGATTCCCTCTTCCATACCCGTTAAGAAGACGGTCGGAAATTCCAAACCTTTAGCAGTGTGCAGGGTCATCAAGGTAACCACTCCGCCGTGCTCTTCGCCATCGGGTATTTGATCCGAATCGGCAACGAGCGCAACATCTTCTAAGAATCCAAGGAGGGAAATCTCTTCGCCGTCATCAACTTCGGATTGTTCATATTCGACAGCAACAGAGACGAGTTCCTCTAAGTTCTCTACCCGCGACTCATCTTGCGGATCATCACTCTTCTGCAATTCGTGGAGCAAACCGCTCTGCTCCAGTACTGCTTGGGCAATAATCGAAGGCGATGTCTTTGCTTCGACCAAAGTCTGAAGTGAATTGATCAAATGCACGAAGTCATTGATAGCCGAAATCGCCCGGGTCGGAATATCCGGAACGTTTGCTGCATCGCAGAGCGCGCTCCAGAATGAAATTCCGGTGTTGCGAGAGTGCAAGTCCACGGTATCCAAAGCACGATCGCCGATACCGCGCTTAGGAGTATTAATAATTCGGCGCAGCGAGACTTCATCTTCGGGGTTTACGAGTACGCGCAAATACCCAAGGAAATCCTTAACTTCTTTTCGCTCATAGAAACGCAGGCCACCCACCACTTTGTAAGGTATGGAGCTGCGCAGAAAAGCTTCTTCAAAAACACGGGATTGGGCGTTGGTGCGATAGAAAATTGCAGTATCGCCCGGCTTTGATTCATTCTCATCACGCATGCGATTGATCTCATCGACAATGTACTTAGCTTCATCGTGCTCGGACTCTGCAATGTAGCCAACGATCCCAGCGCCGCTGCCCGACTCCGACCACAAATTCTTCTCACGCCGGCCTTCATTGTTGGAGATAACGGCATTGGCAGCGCTCAGGATATTTTGAGTGGATCGATAATTCTGCTCGAGCAAGATGGTCTTGGCGTCGAGGTAATCCGATTCAAATTGAAGGATGTTGCGGATATTAGCGCCGCGAAACGCGTAGATCGATTGGTCGGCATCGCCCACCACGCATAGTTCAGCGACTGGGAAGCCATCGGTAGGGGTGCCTACCAGCTCTTTAACAAAGATGTATTGCGCCTGGTTAGTGTCTTGATATTCATCCACCAAGATATGGCGGAAGCGAGAGCGATAGCGCGCCTTTGCTTCGGGATAGCGTTGGAAGAGTTCGACCGTCTTGCCGATCAAATCATCAAAGTCCATGGCATTGGCGCTGACCAACCGGCGTTGGTAATGCGCAAAGACTTCGGCGGCGACTTGAGCAAAGGGATCGCTGACGGTCTGCAGATAATCTGCCGGACCCATCAATTCATTCTTTGCCGATGAGATCAGAGCTTGAATGGCGCGCGGCGCAAATTTCTTGGAATCCAGATTCATATCTTTCATCACTTGCGCGATGAGTTTCTGGGAATCACTGGAATCATAGATAGTGAATGAATTGGAGTAACCCAGACGCGATGCCTCCTGGCGCAGGATTCGCACGCACGCTGAGTGGAAGGTTGAGACCCACATCGATCGGGCGCGATCACCAACGAGTTCGGCCACGCGCTCTTTCATCTCACCTGCTGCTTTATTGGTAAAGGTGATAGCGAGGACTTCGTAAGGAGCTACCCCGCGGGCTGCCAAGAGATAGGCAATTCTTCGAGTCAGAACTCGAGTCTTACCCGATCCAGCGCCAGCAACCACCAAGAGCGGTGCACCCTCGTGGATTACTGCGGCTTGCTGCTGGGGGTTGAGTCCAGCGAGCAGTTCTGCGTGGTTGGTTTCAGGCACGGGTGGAGTCTAACCACTCAAATATCTGCCAAAATCAGCACATGAGCCCACTTCCAGATTCCGAAATCCAGCGCATTCTCATCGTTACCGCCCACCCCGATGATCTCGACTTTGGCGCAGGTGGCACCATCGCGCAATGGACTGCGGCCGGAATTGAAGTCTCCTATTGCATCTGCACCAATGGTGATCAGGGTGGCGAAGATCCTGATGTGCCCCGCGAAGAGATGCCAAAGATTCGCCAGCGCGAACAACGCGATGCTGGCAAGGCGCTCGGCGTTACCAATATTGAATTCCTCAATTACCGCGATGGTTGGCTAGAACCCACCATTGAATTGCGCAAGAAGATCGTTCGAGAGATTCGCAAAGTAAAACCCGATCGCATGGTGATCCAAAGCCCGGAGCGAAATTGGGATCGCATTGGCGCGAGCCACCCCGATCACTTAGCTGCCGGTGAAGCAGCAATCCAGGCGGTCTATCCCGATGCTCGTAATCCCTTTGCTTTTGAAGATCTCCTGAAAGAAGAAGGCCTTGAGCCGTGGAAAGTGAAGGAAGTGTGGGTCATGTCCCACAACTCACCTGATCACCACGTCGATATCACGTCAACATTTGATAAGAAGATGGCTGCGCTCCATTCACATGTCAGCCAGACTGCGCACAACCCGGAGCTCGAGAAGATGGTGCGCGAGTGGGGTGAGCGAAATGCTCAAGCGGTGGGATTGCCAGAAGGCCACGTGGCCGAAGTCTTCCGAATTGTAAATACCAACTAGTTGTAAAACTAGTTAATTATTTAACGCTCTCTCTTTCGATCGCCACTGTTTGTGCTGGTGTGCCATCGGTGGCGCCATTAGCAACGCCCTTGGCTGCAATCGCTTTCAGGATATCTAGCCCTTGGGTGATCTGTCCCCAGACGGT
>CAIQXR010000052.1 GCA_903875815.1 uncultured Actinomycetes bacterium | reverse complement strand
CTGGGGCATTCACTACCTGGTCGACCTTCGCAGTCGAAACCCACCACTTAATCGAAGATGGCAAAGCGAAGAAAGCGGCAATCTATCTCGCACTCACTTTGATTCTCGGAATCGGCGCTGCCGCTGTCGGAGTCCGAACCGTTAGTTAACGAGCGAGGTTGCTCATCCAGACTTCGATCTCATCGGGGTGAGATGGAAGCGCCTGTGACATTACGCGACAACCAGTTTCGGTGACGATGACATCATCTTCGATGCGAACGCCGATACCGCGGTATTCGGCTGGGAATAGTTGATCATCAGGGTGAATGTAGAGACCAGGTTCGACGGTAAGGATCATGCCGGGCTTAAGTACACCTTGTGAATATTGATCTTTACGAGCTTGGGCGCAATCGTGCACATCCATGCCGAGCATGTGACTGGTGCCATGCACAGTCCATCGACGATGGAGGCCGCTATCAGGTTGCATGGATTCTTCGGCGCTGACGGGAAGAACGCCCATCTCCTCTAAACCTTTAGCGAGAACTGACTGGGCAGCGCGATTGATATCGGCAAACTTTGCACCGGGCTTTACTGCAGCAAATCCAGCGCGTTGAGCCTCGTAGACCAACATATAAATCTTGCGCTGCGCATCAGTGAATTTTCCGTTGACCGGCAGAGTGCGAGTGATATCTGCGGTGTAGAGCGATTCCATCTCGACGCCAGCATCGATCAGAATTAGATCGCCAGGCTTCACATCGCCATCGTTGCGAATCCAGTGGAGCACGCAGGCATGCGAACCTGATGCAACGATTGAGTCATATCCGAGTTCGTTACCTTCAAGGCGCGCGCGACCAAAGAAAGCTGCTTCGATAATTCGCTCGCCGCGCTTAGTAGTTGTCGCAGCCGGAAAGACTCGGACCATATCGGCAAAGCCACGATTGGTGGAGTCGATCGCCTTCTGCATTTCAGCAATTTCAAAGGGATCTTTGATCAAACGTGCTTCGGAAAGATATACCGCAAGTTCTTCATCGCGCTTCTTGCGTTCTTTAATGGCGCCATCAACGAGTTCATCTTGGCCGCGTAATACATAAGTATCGCCGTCATATTTCAAGAACTCTTCAAGGGTATCGATATGGCGAACGGTGATGCCGTACTTGGTCTCGGTCTCTTCGATCGTCATGCGACGACCCACCCAGAATTCTCCGTGGCGCGCATTCAGGAAGAATTCATCGCTCTCGCGTGATGACCGGGGATGCACAAAGAGAAGCGCTTCGTGGGAGTCGCCCTGAGGTTCGAGAATAAGAACCGAATCAGGAAGCGCATCGGTTGCGGTAATACCGGTCAACCATGAGTAAGCCGAATGCGCACGGAAGCGATAGTCAGTGTCATTAGAACGAACTTTGAAACCACCTGCAGGAATAACGAGTCGAACACCAGGGAATTGCTGCGAGAGAGCGGCGCGACGCTTCTGCGTGTAAGGCAGTGCATCGATGGCCTTGATACCTTCGAGCGGCGTGGGAGCCCAGCCGGTCTTCATGAACTCCACCCATGCGGAAGGCGGTGTTACATCGTGGGCGCGCTTAGTCTCCTTGGCAGTCATGGGGGAAATCGTAGTCCTGCACCAGAAGTTGTGGTGCCTTAGGCTTACCCGATGAAGAAGCTCCCGCCACTAGTCGAAGCGAGTACTGCGCTTACGGCCGATGAAGCTGCGCGCTATCTTCGCCAGACCGTTATTCCTGAAATTGGAGCGCTGGGACAAGCGCGGATTCGAAACGCAAAAGTCCTCTCTATTGGCGCCGGTGGATTGGGATCGCCAGTCCTCATGTATTTAGCGGCGGCCGGAGTCGGAACGCTCGGCATCATTGATTTCGATCGGGTCGATACCTCAAATCTACAACGCCAAATTATTCACGGCGAAGGTGATGTCGGTCGGTTAAAGACGGAGAGCGCTCGCGAAGCGATCAACCAGATCAATTCAGCAGTGCAAGTGATTGAACATAATGTGGCGATCACACGCGACAATGCCATGGAGATCATTGCAGGCTATGACATCGTGATAGATGCCACCGATAACTTTGCCACTCGCTACTTAATCAACGATGCCTGCGTGCTTCTCAATAAGCCATGCATCTGGGGATCGATCTTCCGTTTCGATGGCCAAGCATCTGTCTTCTGGTCGTCTCATGGTCCGTGCTATCGCTGCTTGCACCCTGAACCACCAGCTAAAGAACTTGCTCCGAATTGCGCAGTCGGCGGAGTGTTCGGTGTTCTGTGCGCGACTATTGGTTCGCTGCAGGCAACTGAAGCGATCAAACTAATCACCGGTGTGGGCGAGTCCATGATCGGCACTATCACCGTCTATGACGCGCTGACGTCAACTTTCGATAGAGTTCCCCTCAATAAAGATCCCGAGTGCCCGATTTGTGGAAGCAATCCCACCCAAACAGAACTACTCGATGATTACGAAGCTTTCTGTTCCATCTCTCTATTCGATCAAGGAAGTGACGATATGGTCAACGAAATAACGGTAGATGATCTGCGCGCGCTGCAGAACTCCGGAACTGCCATTGATTTGATCGACGTTCGCGAAGAGAATGAATGGGCAGAGGGCTACATCCCAGGCGCGCGCTTGATCCCACAAGGCGAATTCTTTAGTGGCGCTGCACTTGCTGACGTGTCGAAAGATTCTGACATCGTCGTCTATTGCCGTTCCGGTCGTCGATCGATGGATGTAGCAAAAGTATTGGTCGAAGCTGGCTATCCCAAAGTCGTTAATGTCATCGGCGGAATTCTCGCCTGGAATGAGAGTGGTAATTAAATGTATGAGATTGCCTTAAGCGTTGGCGCCTGCGTGCGCTCTAATACTCGCGCCGATATCGTCTGGCTGATCTCGCCAGATCCACGTAACGAACCCAACGCCACTACTTTTCTCGCACTCACACCTGGCGGTGGAAAGATCGGCGATCTTTTTAATGGCACATTCGATAGTCACTTCCATGATGTTGCTACTAAGAAACTTAATGTAGGACGTATCCTCGATATCACAGTTTCACCTTTGGAATCAGCGCTCTCTGGTTTAGAGATCGGCACCCAATTGAAGTTTGGCATTGCACCGGCATCACTCTTTGAAGCTGATCTCTGGCCCGCGCTCAATGAACGCCAATCGATCGTAATTGTTTCCAAAATAAACGGCGATGAAATCACTTCCACCGAACTCTTCACCGACGCCACGATCTTGGCAGCAGAGAAAGATGTCACCGAACTTTTTGCTTCTGGCGCAAGCGAATCGACTGATCTCGGCGAGAAGATCATCACCATCTATCGTCCGGTCGTTCAATTTATTATTTCTGGTCAAGGTCCGATTGCTGAAGCAATTGCAGCGGGAGCTCGCAGGCTTGGGTGGAAAGCAGAAGTAACTAATCGCAACGATATCTTTGCTGGCTTCACCGCCCGCCTGTCACCGATGGATGCCATCTTGGTGATGGGCCACGAAGTGGAGATCTCTGGTCGCGCCCTCGCCTATGCACTGGAAAGTTCAGCTGGCTATATCGGTGCCATGGGATCCCAGAAGATGCAGGAACAGCGTGCTGATTGGCTGGCTTATCAAGACATTACTGATCTCTCGCGCATTCACGGTCCCGCTGGCTTCAATATCGGAGCAAAGGGTCCCGAGGAGATTGCCATCTCAGTCTTGGCCGAAGCGATATCTGTCTTGAATGGTATTTAATTAACCCATGAATATGGCGCCAGCGAGCAGCGATCGCGTAGAGATGAACATTATGTGGGCCATCATGGGGCTCATGTTTATTGGCGATGTCGTCATGATCTACATCCACATGAAGCTCCATAAGAAAGTTCAAGTTCTCGAAAAAGAACTTTCCGATCGTAAGTAAGGCCATGCGCGAAGGCAGCTGGGATCAAGCGCGCGAGATTGCGCAATCATCTTTCACTTCTCTCCCCAGTGAAAACCTGCCCCTAGGCCAATGCGTCGGACGAGTTGCTGCAACAGATCTGCACTCACTCTGCGATCTGCCTGCCTATGCCACATCTTCCATGGATGGTTGGGCCGTTGCAGGAAGCGCACCGTGGTCAATCATCGGTGAAGTAGCAACCGGAAAAAAATCTGAGTTATCCATTACTGCCGGCCAAACACTTCGCATTGCAACGGGGGGAGTAATTCCCGATGGCTGCGAAGCAGTAATTCCCTGGGAAGATGCCACTGAAAGTGATGGCACCATTCTTGGTGAAGTCGCCGCTGGCGCCAACATTCGTCCCGCAGCTCTTGAAAGTGAAAAGGGTGAATTAATAATTCCCACCGGAACAAAACTCACTCCTCCCATGGTGGGACTCCTAGCTGCAACTGGTCACGACACTATTGCTGTTACTCGCAAACCAAAGGTGGCGATCTTCTTCCTTGGCGATGAGCTCATGCATAGCGGAGTTCCTGAAGGCGGATCGATCCGCGATGCTTTAGGACCACAACTCCCATCACTGCTCAATAGCCTTGGCGCAGATGTAATCCTCACGGACTTTGTAGAAGATGATCTGCAAGTCCTCATCACTAAAGCGAAGAGCGCTCTCGCAGACGTTGATCTCATCATCACCACTGGCGGAACCGCCGATGGTCCTCGCGACTTTGTTAAGCCCACTATTGCAGCGCTCAATGGTGAATATCTCATCGACTGCGCACGTGTGCGCCCTGGCTATCACATTCTGGTTGCAGAAATTAAAGAAGGATCGCGTTCGTTGCCATTCATCGCACTTCCTGGCAATCCGCAATCAGCACTCGCCGCACTCACCTCGTTTGGAATTCCTGTTCTGCAATCCCTATTAGGCCAAGTGGCAAAACCACTGGCGCCTATCTCACTTGCAAGCGCGCAAAAGACGCCATCGGACTTTTCACGAGTAGTACCAGGGCATGTTGTCGATGGCGTATTCACTCCCACTGAATATTTAAACTCGGCAATGCTCCGCGGAGTTGCTTTTGCAGATGGCTTTGCGTTGATCGATCCCGGCTCACATGCCGCCGGCGCCGCAGCTCGTTGGCTGCCGTTTACCTACTGAAGGATCCACCCGCTCGAAATCACCGGAATTTTGATAGATAATAGGTCAATGAAGCGCTCAATTCCATTAGCCCTTTTGACTCTGTATTTCACCTTGCTTGCAAGTTTATTTCAAATTGCACGGGCAGATACCCCAATAGATTTAACGGCTTGTCCGAGCGAATGGACGCTTCCAGAACTTCCACTTTCCATTTTTCCCTCAACTCAAAAATCACTAGTTGATCCATCAATAACCGTCTTTAATGTAGCTCGAAGTGTTAGCGATCTTGACACTCGCGGAAATTTGCAAAACCCAATTTCACCGGCAGACATTTTTCAGCATATTCCTGGATTGCAGGCGCAAATGGCTACCGGCAATTTTGGTTTGAAACTTCAATGGCAAATTTCTTCGCCTAGCAAATCATGGGTAGCGGTACCCCAGAATTACTTTCCAAATTTCCAATTTTCAGCGGCTGATTTAGCCGAAAAGGGCATTCTTCCGAATTCGCAAATTCGGTACATAATTTCTGTGAGTAAAAGAAATTGTTCAGGAAGCGGAAATTTCAACTCTCAAGTAGCTTCAATACCAAATTACGACACTGTTGCTTTCAATTCGAAAATTGTCTTAGATGCAATAAATAAAAAAGCATACGATGCCTACGGATCTGTTCTTGCTAACTATCAGTTGATCGAATCGATTTCGAACTCTCTCCAAAATCGAGTCAGTAATTTTCCCTCTGAAGCGCAACCTCTTCAAACTATTCCAGTCGCTTATGATGATTTCGGCGGCGGCGTTGACATTTTAAGAATCAGCGCTCAACGAATTTTTTCTCTGGACGGAAAGTGCGCATCAAGCTCAGTTGAGAATCAGCTTTACACCTCTCAAATAAAATTCAATTACCTGCCTTGCTCCCTAGGCTTTTCTATAAATGTTGATGGATTGAATTTCATTTACGGAATTAAGACAGTGGCAAAGAAAAATAGCTCAAACATTTCAGTCATTAATTGTTCCAAAGGTAAAGCGACAAAATCTGTGAGCGGAGTAAAGCCAGTTTGTCCGCCAGGCTATAAGAAGGTTTAATAAGTAATAACTGGTGGAGCTTCATCTTCACTAGCAAGTGAAGTCTTGTGGATCGCGCCATCGGCTTGGCGAAGTGGCTTATTTGATCCACCGACAAGATCAGAGATGATTTCTGCAGCGATAGATACTGCCGTTTCTTCGGGAGTACGGGCGCCAAGATCGAGACCAATAGGGGAGCGAAGGCGAGCGAGTTCAGCGTCAGTCATACCGATTTCGCGAAGACGTTGCATGCGATCATCGTGGGTGCGACGGCTTCCCATAGCGCCGATGTAACCAGCTTTGGAACGAAGCGCGATCTCCAGTACTGGCACATCGAATTTAGGATCGTGGGTAAGTACGCAGATAACGGTTCGTTCATCAACATTGACGGTTGGCAAATAACGATGCGGCCAATCCACGACAATCTCATCGGCTTCAGGGAAGCGGCGCTTTGTGGCGAAGAGTTCACGGGCATCGCAGACAGTGACGTGGTAGCCCATGAATTTTCCGATGCGAGATACAGCGGCCGCAAAATCAATTGCACCGAAGACGATCATGCGCGGTGTGGGGGCGAAAGATTCAACGAAGATCGAGAGATCTTCCATACGAGCCTGGCCCTGGGCGCCGATCTTGAGTGTCTTGGTCTTGCCTTGATCCAGTAAACCGAGTGCGCTTTCATAGACTGCTTTATCTAATTCAGAATTTCCAAGTGATCCAGCAAATCCCGAACGACCAAAGACGATGCGCTTACCGAGTCCATCATCGCCATTAATGATGGTGGCAACGCCGACTGCGACTTCATTGCGAATCTCACGAGCGATCTCGGCAAATTGTGGGTAGTTATCTTTATCGACGACTTGAATGAAGAGTTCGATCGTTCCGCCGCAGGTCAGGCCCACAGCAAAAGCATTGTCATCGCTGACGCCATAAGTAACAGAGCATGGATTGCCGGTCTTCAACACTTCGAGGGCTGCTTCGTAGATCGCGCCTTCAACACAACCACCGGAGACGCTGCCGATGACTTCGCCAGAAATAGAGACGGCCATCGATGCACCGACTGGACGAGGAGCAGAACTCCAGGTGCGGGTCACGGTGGCGAGCGCGAATGGCGTCTGGGAATTAAAGGAGGGAAGTACCTCTTCCATGATTTCGCGCATAACGTAGAGTATAGACATGCAGGTTGGACTGATCTTGGCGGCGGGTTCGGGCTCGCGCATGGGCACGCCCAAAGCAATCGTGGAGATTAATGGCCAGCGCCTGATCGATCGCGCCATCGCCAACTTTCACGGGGCCGGTATTAATAAGGTCTTTGTCGTACTCGGCGCATGGGTGGGAGAGTTGCCTGGCGTTGACGTCATTGTGAATCCCGATTGGGCTGAAGGCATGGGTTCTTCGCTTCGCGCTGGACTGACTGCGCTCATGGCAGATCCAACGATCACCGAAGTTGTGGTCTCACTCGTTGACCTGCCCGGAATGACTCCGGATGCGCTCGCAGCTGTGGCGAGTTCGCCAGCCGAACTGGCGATGGGAAGTTATGGCGGTAAATCTGGCCATCCAGTGAAGTTTGCCCGCAGCCATTGGCCAGCGATTATCGAATCGGCAGTCGGCGATCAAGGCGCGCGTGGTTACCTCAAAGGGCGAAGTGATATCACCCTGGTTGCCCTCGACGGTCTTGCCACCGATGGCGATCTGGATACTCCCGAAGATCTACTCAAATTCCAAAGTCAGTAACTTAGGACAATCG
>CAIQXR010000051.1 GCA_903875815.1 uncultured Actinomycetes bacterium | reverse complement strand
GTGGCATCGTCGCTACTGCACAACCCTTTCTGCCCCTTCTGACCTTTTCAGGCCGTTATTTTTAGGAGACCTCCTGTGGCACTAATCGAAGCAGTTCATGCCCGCGAAATTCTCGACTCCCGCGGAAACCCAACAGTTGAAGTTGAAGTAATTCTTGAAGACGGCTCTAGCAGCCGCGCAGCTGTTCCGAGCGGTGCCTCGACCGGCGCATTTGAAGCAGCCGAACTCCGCGACGGTGGCAAGCGCTACCTCGGTAAGGGTGTGGAAAAGGCAGTTGATTTCGTCAACGATGTTATTGCGCCAGCAGTCTCTGGCTACGATGCACAAGATCAGCGTCTGGTTGACCAAGAGATGATCGATCTCGATGGCACCAAGAACAAGTCCCGCCTCGGCGCTAATGCCATCCTTGGAGTATCACTTGCCGTTGCTCGCGCAGCTGCTGAATCATCTGATCTCTCATTCTTCCGCTACATCGGTGGACCAACTGCACATACTCTTCCTGTTCCGATGATGAACATTCTCAATGGTGGCGCGCATGCCGATACCAACGTTGATATTCAAGAGTTCATGATTGCTCCGATTGGCGCAGAATCATTTAAGGAATCCCTTCGTTGGGGCGCAGAGATCTACCACGGCCTCAAGGCGGTACTGAAGAAGCGTGGTCTTGCTACCAGCATTGGCGATGAAGGTGGCTTTGCTCCCAACCTTGATTCCAACCGCGCTGCACTCGACTTGATTCTCGAAGCTGTTACAGCTGCAGGATTTAAGCCAGGTAAAGATATTGCGCTCGCCATGGATGTTGCTGCAACAGAATTCCACGAGAAGGGTAAGTACGCCTTCGAAGGAAAGCAGAAGTCTTCTGATGAAATGATCGCTTACTACGCGGATCTCGTTGCGAACTATCCGATCGTTTCGATCGAAGATCCACTAGATGAAGAAGATTGGGCTGGCTGGGCAAAGATGACAGCTGAACTTGGTTCCAAGATTCAGATCGTGGGCGATGACCTCTTTGTTACTAACCCAGAGCGTCTTGCCAAGGGAATTGCAGCTGATACAGCAAATGCGCTCCTCGTTAAGGTCAACCAGATTGGTACGTTGACTGAGACCATTGATGCCGTTTCTATGGCTCACCGTGCTGGGTATCGTTCCATGATGTCGCACCGTTCTGGTGAAACAGAAGACACCACCATTGCAGATCTCGCAGTCGCACTCGAGTGTGGCCAGATCAAGACTGGTGCACCTGCTCGCAGTGAGCGCGTTGCTAAGTACAACCAACTCCTTCGTATCGAAGAAGAGCTCAGCGATTCAGCGCTCTACGCTGGCCGCGGAGCATTTCCTCGCTTCAAGGCGTAATGCACTAAGCCCGGCTTAGTTATCACCATGGCTTCACAACAGAAATCCCTCGCGACACTTTTGCAGTCGCGGGGGATTTCTGGTCGTGTCCTCACTTTTGTCACTTTGCTCTTCGTGCTGGCAATTACTTTGGCGCCGCCGATGCAGCGATACTTTTCACAGCGCGCCCAGATCAATGCCCTTCGCGCCCAAGTTCATGATGCCGATGCCCAATTAAAGGCAGCGCAGGATCAATTAGCGCAGTGGAATGATCCGCAATACATCGCATCGCAAGCGCGCACCCGACTGCATTTTGTATACCCCGGCGAGCGACAGTATGTCGTCCTTGGAGTACCGCAGACTAATTCCACAGTTAATGCGCCGGCCGCACCGATCTCCAATCAAATCCCCACCGGCCTTCCTTGGTATAGCCGAGTGATCTCATCGATCACCAGCACCAATGTAAATCCGTAAGATAACCCTGTGAGCGATAAACCTCGGCAAGAAGATCTCGATGCCATCGAATTGCAGCTGGGTCGCACCCCGCGCGATGTGCACCGCATCTCTTACTTCTGCCCGTGTGGTAAGCCTGCGGTCGTTGAGACGCCGCCACGGCTGAGTGATGGCACGCCGTTCCCAACTTTTTATTACGCTACTTGCCCAAAATTAACTGGCGCCATCTCCACATTAGAGACTACCGGGATGATGGCCGAAATGGAGGGCCGCCTCAACAGCGACCCCGAATTAGCTGGTCGTTATATGGCGGCCCACGTGGATTACGAAGCAGCTCGCAGCGCGCTCGGCGTCGAAGTTCCGGAAGTTGCTGGCATTACTGCTGGCGGAATGCCCACCCGAGTGAAGTGTCTGCATTCGTTAGTAGCACATTCATTATCGGTCAGCGAAGGCATCAACCCCTTTGGCGATGAAGCTTTAGCGGCTTTGCCACAATGGTGGGCTGAAGGTTCTTGTTGTGAAGATAAAAGTGGAAATGAGGAGGATAAGTGAGAGTTGCAGCTATTGATTGCGGAACAAATTCGATTCGCCTATTAATCGCTGATATCGATGGCGATAATTTCCATGAAGTTGTACGCGAGATGGAAGTTGTCCGTCTCGGCCAAGGCGTAGATTCCAAGAAATCTTTCCATCCAGATGCGATCGAGCGCACACTTGAAGCAGTTCGTAAATACGCAGAAATCATTGCTACCAATGGCGTGGAACGAATCCGTTTCTGCGCTACCAGCGCCACTCGAGATGCCTCCAATAGAGCGCTCTTTATCGATGGCGTTCGCGAGATTCTTGGCGTTGATGTTGAGGTTATTCCAGGTACCGAAGAAGCGGCACTCTCCTTTATGGGCGCAACTAAAGTGTTGAAGGGCGCACAAGCGCCATATCTAGTCGTTGATATCGGTGGTGGCTCGACTGAGTTTGTTCTCGGAACTGAATCTGTTGTGGCCGCTAAGAGCGTCAATATCGGATGCGTCCGCATGTCCGAACGTCACCTTAAAACGACTCCTGCAGGTGCTCGTGCTGTTGCAAAGGCCGTAGAAGATATTGATGAGGCTATTGCAGATGCAGCTAAGACGGTGAAAATTAAAGAGGCAAAGACGTTGATTGCCGTTGCTGGCACTGCAACGACCGTTGCGGCCGCAGCCCTTGGTCTTACTGAATATGATCGCCACGCTATCCATTTGGCACATATTCCAGCTCAGAAAGTCCATGAGATTGCCCAGCGATTTTCACTTATGTCTCGTGATGAGATTGCCGCCCTTGGATATATGCATCCCGGTCGGGTTGATGTGATTGCCGCAGGATCACTCATTTTGTCGCGCGTATTGATAGCCACTGGTGCCACCGAATTTGTCGCCTCCGAATCCGACATTCTTGATGGAATAGCTTGGCGCTTATCCGAACCGATTCCAGAGGTCATCGAGGAAATTAAGGAAGAAGTTTCTGAGGAGACTGTTGCTGCGGAAGTAGAGATCGTTGAATCGATCGATGAAGGTGCAGAAGATGTCTTTGATGAAATGACTCAAGAGATCGATGAAGATTAATTCACTAGCCCAATTAGATAAGGCAGTAGTGAAGTGCACCGCTTGTCCGCGATTAGTGGAGTGGCGAGAAGAAGTCGCCCATACCAAGCGCAAGGCATATGAGAATGAGAAATATTGGGGCAAGCCGATTCCGGGTTTTGGCCCCGATGATGCCAAGCTTCTGATCATTGGTTTAGCTCCCGGTGCT
>CAIQXR010000050.1 GCA_903875815.1 uncultured Actinomycetes bacterium | reverse complement strand
TGCCATTCATCAGGCGAAGGTGCTGAGTGATGCTGAAACGCCAGCGGCCTCCATCATCTTCACGCAGCGCGAGAGCTTGGTCTATCTCGTTAAATATTCCGAGTATTTAGCCGGGGGAGTGGATCGCCGCACCGTCCAAATCGCACGGGCGCTATTAACGCAGCGCCTCAATGTGATCGATGCCGATGGTAGTTCGGTCGGTGCCCGAATTGATCCTGCTTTTATTAGTGGGCTACTCGAATCAGATCAGATCTTGGCTAGTGGTTCGCCAGGCATCTTGCCTGTGGCAGAGCGACCAGCGATGGTGGCTCGTGCGACGCCAGTGATTGATCAACTGGATATGAGCGCCAGGTCATTGATCGTGAGTTACCAGCACGCCGTCGATCAACAGATCCAGGCCTTAGCGCTCTCGCATGAGCGATCAGCACAGCGAAATCTCGCACTCTTATTGGCCTCGATCGCCCTCCTGGCGTTGCTCTTTCTCTGGGTAGGTTTCACTACTCGATCGCACTACCGGCGCACCCGCCAGAAGATTCGCAATGAGAGCCAGGCCCTCATTGAAGTACGTGAAGAGTTATTGGCTACGCAGAGCTCGTTGGTGAAGATGCAGGGCCTCAATGAAGCGAAGAATGAATTTATCGCCACCGTAAATCATGAACTGCGCACCCCGCTCACCTCCATCACTGGCTATATCGATCTGATCCGGTCCCGAATTTCTCGAGGCTCCACTGGAACAGAGATTGCTCCTATGGTGGAGGTTCTCGACCGGAATGCTGGCGCCCTCTTGGGCTTGGTGGAGAGCATGCTCTCTATTTCGCGCTTGGAATCAACTGATTTCCAACTCGATTTCCATAAAGTCGATCTCTACGAAAATTGCGCCAACGCGCTATTTATCCTTGAACCAGAATTGACGAGAACGGCGATTGAGATCGAGCTGGTGGGCGCCAACGATCTCTACCTGATCGATGGTAATTATGCGCAAATCACACAACTCTTTATCAACATCATCTCCAATGCGGTCAAGTTCAGCCCAGATGGATCGAAGATATCAATTACCTTCTCTGCTCACTTGGGGAAGATAGAGATTGCAATCTCTGATCAAGGAATGGGTATTCCAGAGGAAGACATCGCTCATCTCTTCACTCGCTTCTTCCGTGCCAGGAATGCAGTGGCAGAGCAGAAGCCAGGAACGGGACTCGGCTTAGCGATTGTTCAAAAGATCGCCTTTCTCCATGATGGCGATATCCATGTGACATCCACCGTCGGAGTGGGAACAACGATTGTGTTGGAATTTCCAGAGGCGATCTCCACAACAGATGAATTAGTGGCACGACGTCGTATTCCTGTACTTGAGCGTTCGCTCCAACGCATCACAACATCGAGCCTGGCTGAATTTGCCGATACTGCCCATGAAATTGGTGGCGCGATTGGCTTCTATGGCTTTGGGGATGCCGGTGAGAAAATTCTTGGATTCTCGCGAACGATCACGCACTCCACATCGACGACAGATGCGGAAATTTCCCAATTTAAGGTCGAGACGATTCAGATTCTTTCCGATGCACTAGAAGCAGCGCATCGAGGTATAGATGGAGGCGATGGCAGATGACTGGTGAGACAGTGTTGATTGTTGATGACAATGAAGATATCCGCCTCTTTGCTCGAAAGAGTTTGGAGCCAGAAGGTTTTCGCGTGATTGAAGCCCATGATGGCGCAACTGCGATTCGGCTCTTTGCTGAAGGTGAAGCTGATGTCATTATTCTTGATCTCACCATGGGCCAACCCGATGGCTTCGAAGTCTGCCGCGAAATCCGAAAGAGTTCAGTGGTACCGATCATCATGTTGACCAATCGCGGTGAAGA
>CAIQXR010000049.1 GCA_903875815.1 uncultured Actinomycetes bacterium | reverse complement strand
GGATCTCGGTCGCGAACCGACCCCAGAAGAGCTTGCTAAAGAACTCGACATGACTCCTGAGAAAGTTGTCGAAGTGCAGAAATATGGCCGCGAGCCAATCTCACTTCACACACCACTCGGTGAAGAAGGAGATTCTGAATTTGGTGATTTGATTGAAGACTCTGAGGCCATCGTCCCAGCGGACGCTGTCTCTTTCACATTGCTCCAAGAGCAGCTTCACTCGGTTCTCGACACCTTGTCTGAGCGTGAAGCCGGTGTCGTGGCGATGCGCTTTGGATTGACCGATGGCCAACCCAAGACACTCGATGAAATTGGAAAGGTCTACGGCGTTACGCGTGAGCGCATCCGTCAGATTGAGTCCAAGACCATGTCGAAACTTCGCCACCCATCTCGCTCACAAGTTCTCCGCGACTACCTCGATTAATTCCAGGAAGCAGGCAGCATATGAGTGAATCAGAGAAGGTCACACTTCGTATCAAGCCCAATGGCGCCATCCGCGTCAATGGCACCATTGACTTCGTTGATGAAAACGGCGTAGTGGTTGATACCAAGAGCGATTTTTCCATCTGCACCTGCGGCAAATCAAAAGAAGCTCCAGTCTGCGACGGTTCGCATAAGGATAAGAGCGAGTAAAAGATGTTCGTAGGCAGAGGCGCTTTGCGACTAGCCAAACTTGTTTCCGCTGCCGTTTTTGCACTCGTCCTATCCGGTATTTCCGCGCCAGTGGCACTGGCTACCGGCTCGCAGCAATCTGAATGCGTGATTGGTAGTTCCTCCACCTGTCCAGCCATGACGCCGCAGGAGATTTACAATCTTTATGGCACTACGACAGATGGCATTTATTGGATCTACGACAATGGTGTTGCAGCGCAGGTCTATTTGAAAATGAATCAGACCGGAACCAGCAATGGCTCGTGGGTGTTGATGATGAAGGGCACTCAGGCAAGCCCCAATTTCACATATAGCTCCAGCTATTTCACATCGAACACATCGAATTCAAACTCCACCATCGCCAATAACTTCACCGACGATGCTAAGTACGCGGTCTATAACGATCTACCTATCACTCATATCTTGGCAGTATTTTCTAATCCGCAGGCGGGATCGCTGCCTAGCGGCGGCGATATCGCGAGTAACGGCTTTGGAGGCTGGACCTGGAAAGAAGACATCTCGTCGCAGTCAATGTATACGAGGTTAAGTACCACGCAGGACATTGCAACCACCACTTCTCCAACTACTGGTGGACTTCGCTACAGTCTTTGGCAGAACGGCGCGAGTTCACTTTTTGCCAATGAAACTGGCTGGGCTGTTTATGGATTCAACCACTCCACATCCTGTGGGTCGCTCATCTATCGCTGGGGAATTATCTGGAATAACGAATCTGGCGGCACTGGCAGCAATGACTCTTGCGATACGCATGTCGGTATCGGATTAAGCACAATTTCTTCCGGAGATATTTCCAACTGGAATGGTGTTAATGCAGCAGGCGGGCAGACTGTAAGCAACAATTACAACGGCGGCTTGGGTAAGTTTGCATTCCAGCTATGGGGAAAGACCGCCGATCCTGCGGTAGCAACTCCACAGTCCTTAGTAGTGAATACCTCCACAGTCGGATCGCTGGGTCTGACTTGGGCGGCGCCAGCGGCAACCACTGCCAATGAATATGTTGTTCAATACAAGCCAACCGCAACTGGGAACTGGGCTACAGCGAACACCTTCCGCATTTCTTCTCCAGGCGCATCGCCCTCCGCAACAATCTCGGGCCTAACTGGTGGCGTCTCTTACGACGTGCGAGTCTGGGCTCGTACCACATCCGATTCTTCGGCCAGCGCCATCGCAGGTTCAGGAACGACAAAATCCACGACTGTGACAGCGCTCGCCCTGCCGGGAAATGCAACCACTGCAACATTTCGAAATGCTGTTGTGCTCACTGCATCCATTCAAGCGGCAGGAAAAGTTACTTTCTACGAGCAGGGCCACCCGATTCCTGGTTGTAAAGGCATTCCCGTCTCTGGCTCTACCGCTACCTGCAACTGGCGCCCATCAGTGCACAACGTTAGTTATATTCAAGCAATCTTCACTCCCAACAGTGGGAGCGGCCTAACGGGTTCGTCATCGACGAAATTGATGATCAACGTCGCCACCCGAGGTGGCACTCGCTAATTCGTCAATTGATGCGAGCATAAAAAAAGGAGCCCGAGGGCTCCTTTTTTAATTCCCATGACTGGGACTAAATAACTTAGTGAGACTCTGACTCCACGAGCTTATTGCTCTCGTCGTAGATCTCTTTTGCCACGTTCTTGAGGCCTTCGGAGTACTCCTTGGCGTGATGAGCGCAGAAGAGTAGCTCGCCGCCGGAGAGGAGAGTGGCGCGTACATAGGCTTGAGCTCCGCAACGATCGCAACGATCAACAGCGTTGAGAGGTGTTGTTTCGAGGATCAATTGCTCGGTCATGTCACTCCCTGTAGCTCTATCAGCGCCAGATTTTGGCTGCTGCATTCACTGAGGGGAACAGTCAACCATGTCTGCTTTATTCCCCGCTCCCTGAAAGGCAGATTTTTACGCTCGGGAGTGTCTTTTTCTTGTGAGATATTCCTCAACCGGAAATTACTGGAGGCTCGATGGGCAATATGCCCGATTTTTATGGGGGGAGACGATAACCTCAGCCACCGTGGCTAAAGAAACTAAGACAGATGACAAGGCAGAGACAACTGCCAATGGATACTCCGCCAAGGACCTAGCCGTACTCGAAGGCCTCGATGCCGTTCGCAAGCGCCCCGGTATGTATATCGGCACCACCGATTCCCGCGGCCTCATGCACTGCCTATGGGAAATTATTGATAACTCGGTTGATGAGTCGCTCGCCGGTCACTGTAAGAAAATTGAGATCAACTTAGAAGCCGATGGCTCAGTTGAAGTCCACGATGATGGTCGCGGTATTCCGGTCGATAAAGAGCCCAAGACTGGCCTCACTGGCGTCGAAGTAGTTATGACCAAACTCCACGCAGGTGGAAAGTTTGGTGGCGGTTCTTATGCCGCTTCCGGCGGTCTCCACGGTGT
>CAIQXR010000048.1 GCA_903875815.1 uncultured Actinomycetes bacterium | reverse complement strand
GTAGTTGCGGCCGAGCCCATGCCGTGAATTAAGAGGAGTGGTTCGCCAGTACCAGTGCGCTCAACATAGATACTCATCGCTGGAGGCTCCAATCGCTTCTCATGGTCACAATCTCCACATCGGCGCAAGTGGTTAATTGCACCTTTCGAGGCGCAATGGTTTGTTGCGATGCCATATGAAATTACTCGTCTCCGACAACCATAGGTAAAGCATCGGTAGCGGCCAAGAGTTCTGCGTAGGAGGTGGGAAATACCGAATGCGGATGGCCGGCAGCGGCCCAGACAACGTCGTAATCTGAAAGTGCTTTATCAATCACCACGGTTGCAGGATTTACCCACCCGACCGGTGAAACGCCACCAATAGCAAAACCCGATTGTTCTTTCACATATGTGGCATCGACTTTGCCGAGTTTCTGAACACCCAACCCGCGTGCAACACGATCGGTATCCACGCGATGACGTCCGCTCGTGATGACCAAAAGCGGAGAGCCATCTGGCAACTTAAAGACGATAGAGGAGGCGACCTGCCCCACTTCGATTCCCAGTGCTTCGGCAGCTTCGGCAGCAGTCCGAGCACTTTCTTGGAGTGCAAGAATTTCGTCGGCTATTTTTAAGCGCTCAAGAACTGCTCGAACACGAATAACAGATGAGTGGGAAAGTACATCCTCCACTAGCGAAGTCCCATACGTTAAGCGGCGCGATTTTCTAGCTTGAGCGCTGCGCTAAATGCTTCGAGAACTTCATCCTTGCTCCACGGCTTTGGCGCTTGAGTGATGAAGTAATCCTCGAGTGCAATATTGGCAAGATTATCGAGATCGGCTTCAGTAAATCCAAGGCTGGAAAGAACGGGGAAATTCAAATCGGCAAGGATTTTGCGAACAGCATTAATGCAACGGGAACCATCTTTAGTTCCATTTTGCGCAACGCCCATGGCATCTGCAATGCGCTCCATCTTTTCCGGAACGATGCGAGCTTCGCGAGTAAGTGTTTCCACAAGGACGAGACCAATCGTGAGACCGTGGGGAACGTGCTTGAGGCCGCCAATGGCTTGACCGAGCGAGTGCTCAGCAGTGCAATCTGAGATATTCATGGTGAGGCCGGCCATCATGCTGCCCGCTGACATACCGGCGCGAGCCACTGTGTCGTTGCCATCTTTGTAGGCAGCGACAAGTGCAGGTGTCATCATGCGAACTGCTTCATACCCAATCGCATCACCAATAGGGGTGCTGCACTTAGCGATGATGCCAGCGATCGCTTGAGCGAGGGCATCGATACCTGTGTTGGCGGTCATTGATGGTGGCATGGAATAAGTAAGCGTGGGATCAACCAGTGCAACATGAGCGCGGAGATTTCCATTTGCGATTCCGGCCTTGCGACCAGCTTCGGGATCTGAGATCACCGATCCGCCGGAGACTTCTGAACCAGTTCCGGCTGATGTAGGAATCGCGACAAGTGGGAGAGTGGGCGCAGGGTAGACCGGCGCTTTGGATTGGAATTCGCGGAATGTGCATCCGAGTTGGGCGCAGAGACGTGCGGCTTTTGCTGTGTCAATCACTGAGCCGCCACCAAGTGCGACTAAGACATCTGAACCAGCTGCCTTAAATGCAGCCGTGGAATCATCGACCATTTGGATGGTGGGTTCGCCTGCTGGCTTTTCAAAGAGCGTAACGGTAATTCCCGGCGC
>CAIQXR010000047.1 GCA_903875815.1 uncultured Actinomycetes bacterium | reverse complement strand
GTCGCCAATACCAAAATGCAACGCGCTCATCAGCAAGACAGCTTGAAAGCCATGCAGGTTCCAGGATGCGATTCCAAATCCAGCAAGCACTGCAATTGCGATATAGCCAAGAATAAAGAGCGCAAATCGAGAACGTGGCGTGGATGGCAATGTGATGAGGTGATCGATAGCGCCATGTGGGATTCCTAGAGCGAGTGCAAGCAACGCGATCGCAATTTGTATGCCTATTGCCAGATTGATGTTAAGCACCCGAAGCACGACAAAAAGCAAGGCCGCTAGAACAACGGCGGCGCGCGAGAAGCGCTGAGCCAGCTCGTAGACGCGAGAAAGTCCCGAATTCATATCCAAAGAGTATGTGAAATTACTTCGCTTTGGGAGATGATTGGGCGTGGCCCATTTTCACTACGCGCTCGTGCTTCTCTTTGTCGCGATCTGCGCGGTGGGCGTAAACCTTGGCTTTCGGCTGCGGATAACGCACCTCTGGCGGGTCTTTTTAGCGACCGATGCGGCAATTCTTTTGATCTACACCGCTTGGGATATCTGGGCGGTTGAAAACCACAATTGGCGCTTTGATTCCGCACAGATTCTTGGGCTGCGGATCTTTGCAGGATTGCCGATTGAAGAGATTCTCTTCTTTATTGTCGTGCCGTTGATGACGGTCCTTACCTATCTTGCGTTGTCGAAGCTCACTAAAAAGTATGGCAAGGCGGAGCGATGATTTACTCCGACATCGCGATGGACGCAGTTTTGCTTGCCGTACTCGCAGATTTATTTGTGTTGCGAACTCAGATGATTACCCGAGGAATATTCTGGCTGACCTACGGCCTGATACTCCCCTTCCAGTTACTCACCAATTGGTGGCTAACCTCAAAGAACATCGTGATGTATTCTGCTACTGAAATAATTGGCCGCCGACTAGCAGGTGCTCCAATTGAAGACCTGCTCTTCGGCTTCTCCATGATCCTTGCAACGCTATCGCTGTGGGAGTTCTTCTTGGCGCTTAATCGACGTTCGTCCAAAAAGTAAGTGCCCAAAGAAACCAATAACTAACGCAAAGAGAATTCCAATATTGGAATAGGCCCAAGCGCCAGATTTTCCGCCAATTGCACCGAGGAAATATCCCTGCCAGGTTAGCCATGAAGCCATTTGGTTGGTCACGAAACCAAAGCCAACGACTGTGCCAACAACCATGATTGCAACCGAAGTCAGGTTCCATGATCCGTATCGACCGGTTGAATCGAAGAGATCAGATTCGTTGTAGTCACTCTTACGCATAATCACATCGGCAACGAAGATGGCAGACCAGACTGCGACCGGAACGCCGAGGGTGACAAGGAAACCCTGAAGTGGAATAAAGAAGTTCTTTGCAATCCAGACAAAATAGATGGTGCCTAGCGTCATGATTAGGCCATCAAGAGATGCTGCTTGATAGCGCTTTACTGGCAGGCCGATAGATACAAGAGTGATGCCAGATGAGTAGAGGTCAAGGATTGCGCCACCGATTAGGCCCAGCACCGCAACGATTGCGAATGGGATGAGATACCAAGTCGGCAGGATCGTTGTGAGTGCTCCGACCGGGTCATTGGCGATGCCATCACTGAGGGATTTACTGCTGCCGGCCAGAAGCGCACCGAAAATCACCATCAAAATTGGGACGATGGACGAGCCAAAGACGGTCCAACCCACAACGCCTTTCGACGAGGAATGGCGCGGTAGATAGCGCGAATAGTCCGCAGCGCTATTGACCCAACCGAGGCCGATTCCGGTAACGCCAAAAATAAGTGCGCCGATGAAAGCTTGTAGTGATCCTGAATGAATGGAATGCACATGTGACCATTGAATTTTGTTGAATGTCAGCGCCATGTATCCGACGGTCAGAACGATGGTGGCAATCGTTAGCCAACGTTGAATCTTCATGATGATGTGGAATCCCAAAACACCACCAAAGATGGTGAGGCCAGCCGCGATAAGAAAACCGATGATGCGAGCAAGATTATGGTCGATATGACCGAGGCGAGTAAAGATGGTTTCGGTGGCCAGCGTTGCGAGCGAGATAAGCACCGTCTCCCAACCCACAAAGACCAGATACGAAAGCACGCCAGGAATGACGTTTCCTTTCACGCCAAATGCCGCGCGCGATAGGGTCATGGTTGGTGCGTTAGATCGTTTGCCGGCGAGTGAAGAGACACCGACCAAAATAAAAGAGGCGATAACGCCGATAATGGCGGCCCAGGTTGCCTGCCAGAAAGAGATTCCAAAACCTAAAAAGAAGGATCCATACGATAAAGCCAAGAGCGAGACGTTTCCTGCCGCCCACGGCCAGAAGAGGGACCGTGGGCTTCCAGAGCGTTGGTGTTCTTCAATAATGTTTATGCCATTTAATTCCAGGCGCGTGGTCGGTGTCATGGCGGCAATAGTATTGCCTGATGTCATCGCTCGCGCAGTTAACGAACGCTCGTCGTGCTGTAATGACTTCGTTCATAATTTTGGGCTATCCCATGGGCACATGGATTGCTCGTATTCCTGATCTCAAACGCGCCATTCATCTCACCGATGGCCAACTCGGCACATCGCTCTTTTTTGTTGCTATCGGCGTTGTGGGGACGTTGCGACCAGCAGGCTGGTTATGCGCAAAGCTGGGCAGCAGTCGCCTACTAAAGTCCACAACTATTGCGATGTTGATTTCAATACCGCTGATTGCGCTACCAAGGACCGAGCACCAACTATGGTTGGCGTTCTTTATCTATGGTGTGACACAAGCAACGATGGATGTTGCGATGAATACGCACGCATCCACATTAGAACAACGAGTCGATGGTCGAATCATGAGCACCATGCACGCGATGTTTTCTGTGGGAATGCTTGGTGGGGCGGCCATGGGTGGACTTTCCGCACAGCTCAAGGCGCCGCTCTTGGGCACGTTGGTTGTAACAGCTTTGATAGCGCTCATCGTTTCGTTTTATGCCCGCTCTAGGTTTTTACCAGCTGACCTCGACATCCATGTGGTGGAACACCACAAACGTCAGAAGTTCCCCAAATTGCTGATAGCAATGGGAATCCTGGGCATGGCGGGATCAATCTGTGAGGGTGCGTCGGCTGATTGGGGCACGGTTCTCGCCCGAGATGCCTTCCACGCTTCGCCCTTTATTGCGACGCTTCCCTACATCATCTTCTCGATTGCCATGATCATTGGTCGCCTGACCGGAGACAAGTTAGCGGAGCGATTTGGTGCAGCTAACTTAATAACCTTCAGCGGATTGATTGCAGCATTTGGTTTAACCGGTGGGCTCCTGATCGGTCATATTTACGGCGCTATCCTCGGATGGCTCTGTATCGGAGCGGGAGTGTCAACCGTAATTCCACTGTTGTTTAGTGCAGCGGGAACGCTTGCTCACAATAAATATGCTGGGGCAATATCGCCATCAGGTGCGATTGCGCTGGTCTCTGGCGTCTCGTACTTTGGTTTTGTTATTGGTGCTCCGATTATCGGGCACGTCGCCGACGCGGTTTCGTTGCGCTGGGCGATGTTGATTCCAGCAGGCCTGGCGCTATTGCTGAGTATCGGCGCGCGCCAGGTTCTGTCGGAGTAAATACTTACTTCTTTTTTACAGCCTTCTTGGTTGTTGTCTTCTTGGTCGTCATTGTTCCTGTTGAAGCGCCTTCGCTCTTCTGAGTGCCTGAAGACTCTGACATTTCGTGTGTTGCAGTACCTTCGCCACCAGCGGACTTAGCTGAGGTTCCGATGGTCTTCTTTGTCTTGGTGGTGGTTGAAGCGAATGCGGTGCTTGAACCAGCAATAAGGAGCGCAGCTACAGCGGCTGCAGAAATAATCTTCTTCATGAGTGGTGCCTTTCGATTATGAGGCAGATTGCTGCCGAGCCTCTATTTTAGCCCAGCAAAGCTGAGAGCTCGCGGTGAAAAGCTAGAATTCATCATGCGAATTCGCTCTGCGACACCGACCGATACCGATGTAATTCTCGAGCTGATCTTGGAGCTCGCGATTTATGAAAAAGCACGACAGGAAGTCGTTGCAACAAAGGAGCTAATAGCCGAGAGCTTCTTCAGCTCGACGCCAACAGCCTTCTGCGAAATAGTTGAAGACGATGATGGTGATGCCGCCGGGTTTGCAGTTTGGTTTCTTAACTATTCGACCTGGCAAGGAAAGCCTGGTCTTTATTTGGAAGATTTGTTTATCCGACCCGAGCATCGCAAAAAGGGTCACGGCAAGGCGCTATTGAAGCATCTTGCCAAGAAGTGCATCGATAACGACTATGGCAGGTTCCAATGGTGGGTACTAGATTGGAATAAACCGTCAATAGATTTCTACGAAAGTCTGGGCGCGGTTGCCATGGATGAGTGGACCGTAATGCGCGTCAGTGGTGACGCGCTCAAACGGTTAGCGGAGTAGCTTTACTTAATCGCCCAACGGACGTTGACGGTGACGGTCACATCTTGTTGTCCAAGGTCTACGGTGGTTGCGCCGGAATCAGCCTTCGCCATCGCCATAACAACAGGGGTAGGGAAAGAAGCGTTAGATTCTTCAAGGTATGTCACAGAACTCAGTGTCACACCAAGAAGCTTGGCATAAGAAAGCGCCTTGGCTCGTGCGTTCTTCACCGCATTTGATCGGGCGGATTCAGTGGAAGAACTGGGATTCAAGATAAATGGCGAGACTGCATCCACTGTCATGTTGTTACCGCCGGCGGCAACCACTGCATCAACTACGGCGCCCGCGGTTGATGCCTTGGTCACAATTGCTTCAAACGATTGCGTTGCCTTATAACCAACCAGCACGCTGCCGGTATCGGTGTAGTTGTACTGCGGATAGTTATTCAATGCGCGGGTCGAGAGATTGGCGGTGGCAATTCCCTGCGCTAAGAAAGCGGCGCGAACTCTTGCGGACACAGGGATTAATTGGCTCTGCGCCGATGTTGATGATGAAGCAAGAATCGATGTTGTTACATCGATGCGGACTGCATCTGGAGTGACGTGAACTGTGCCAGTCCCCGCAACGGTCACATAGCGGTCAGCGGCTTGCGCCACACCTGTAGAAAGAACTAAACCAAGAACTGCCAATGAGATGACTACACGTGTGCGTTTCATGAGTGCATGGTAGCTCGTGAGGCTGGATTTCTACTGAGAGGTTTCGAAGTACGCTGAGTAAACTACCCATATGCCACGTATCGCTCAGACCAAAAACGGTCATCCACCCAAGGATTGTGTCCGATGTGGTCGTCCTTTTGAGTGGCGCAAAAAGTGGGAGCGCGATTGGGAGAACGTGAAGTTCTGTAGTGATCGTTGTCGCGATGGGAAGTAAATCCAACGAATCCCGGATTCTCTTCGTTCCGTTTGACCATCTTCACCGCACGTACGGGGTACTGCAGCATGCCGCCAAAACGGATGTGATCCTCTTTGTTGAGAGCCAAAGGATGGTCGACCCTGCAAAGTTCCACCCCACGCGACTGCATTTCCTAGTATCCAGCGCACGGCATTTGGCCGAAGAACTGCGCGCCGAGGGATTCACTGTCGACTACGCCAAGGCCGCCACAACATTGGACGGAATCGCCGCAGCCAAGAAGCGGCATGGGATTCAAACAGTCGTGGCCGCTCACCAGTCTTCTTTTCGACTGCAGGCCGCGCTGGAATCAATCGGCGTGCAATGTGTGGAGAACAATTTCTTTTTGACTCCTCGCCCATTATTTAATTCGTGGGCCGAATCCCAGAAGAGTCATTTGATGGAGAATTTCTATCGCAAGCAACGCGTGCGGCTCGGCATATTGATGGTGGGTTCAGAACCGGTGGGTGGTCAGTGGAACTTTGACGCCGAAAATCGTGATCCGTTGCCTAAGGACCACGCTCCTGCAAAATACCTCGAGCACTCGACTGACGCGATTGACGCCGAGGTCGCGGCTGAGCTCGGGATTGAGCCTCCGACCGAATGGGCAACCGACCGAGCCGGCGCACTGAAGGTTCTCAAACACTTTCTCGCAAACCACTTTGAAACATTTGGACGTTTTGAGGATGCGATGAATAGCACTGATTGGGCGGTGCATCACTCGCTTCTCTCGCCTTATCTCAACAATGGCTTGTTGCATGCCAGCGAGGTCATAACTGCGGCGCTTAAGAAGTTCGACACTGGTGCGATTCCGATTGCTTCCTGTGAAGCTTTTATCCGCCAAATTATTGGATGGCGTGAATACATCAACGGAATGTATTGGTATTTGGGTGAGAGCTATAAGGAAGAGAATCAGCTCCAAGCCACTCGTCCATTGCTCCCACTATTCTCAGATTCGTCTAAGACAGAGATGAATTGTGTTCGCTCGATTGTGAGCGATGTGGAGAAGCGATCATGGGTGCACCACATCCCCCGCCTTATGGTGCTTAGCAATCTTGCTTTAATTTCGAGCGTAAACCCCCAGGCCTATCTGGAATGGATGCGCAATCAATTTATTGATGCAAGC
Source organism: uncultured Actinomycetes bacterium (assembly GCA_903875815.1). The sequence goes on along the minus strand of CAIQXR010000047.1, from coordinate 4,854 downwards.
GATTGGGTCATGGTTCCCAACGTGATTGGTATGGGTGTTCATGCTGATGGTGGACGCATGATGACTAAGCCATACGCGGCCGGTGGTGCATACATCTCACGCATGAGCGACTACTGCAAAGGCTGTGCGTTCGATCCTAAGAAACGCACCGGCGATAATGCCTGCCCCTTCACTACCTTGTACTGGGATTTCTTAGCAGAGCATCACGAAGAATTCGCGGGCAACCATCGGATGGCCCAGCAATTGGCCGGCCTCAAGCGATTAACTGATCTCCCGCAAACACGTGAACGCGCTAAAGAAGTTCTTGATGGTTTAAGTGCTGGCACTATTTAACCCACCCACAGAGCTACAGATATCAGAGTACGATGAAAATATGACCGAGCGACAAAAGTTCACCGTTCTCAGAGATTACGGCGCATTTGAATTACGTAATTATGAGGCGTGCGTGATTGCAGAAGTTCAGGTTAGTTCGGACTATGCCAGTGCGACATCTAACGCCTTCCAGCCGCTCTTTCGTTATATTTCCAAAGGAAATGAGCGAGCTCAAGGTATTTCGATGACCGCTCCCGTTATTTCTGAAAGCCTCACGGGGGTTAATTCGAATCAATGGAAGGTCGCTTTTGTTATGCCCGCTGGATCCACCATCGGAGATATGCCTAACCCCAATGACACGAGAGTTGAGCTGCGTCCAGTGAGCGAAGAAAAGTGCGTTGCGCTCTCGTTTCGAGGTCGTGCCACGCTGAACACGTGCGGGAAAAAAATTGCCGAGCTACGAGCCGCAGCAGCGAATGTTGAAATATCCCTTTCTTCTGAAACTCGAATTTGCCGGTTTGACCCGCCATTCAAGCCAGGTTTCATGCACTATAACGAGATAGTTATTCCGGTCGCCTAACGGATTCGTCCAAATCGAAGTTTGATGGGAATATGGAGTATGACCAAACGTGAATGGCGATTTCTGAAAGTCTTCACCAACGTCTCGGTGCTCATCTTCATCATGCTGACGGTCGCTTCACAGCTCTACGTCCTGGCAACCGATGGAGTGGTCAAAACTCCCCAAGGACTGACCTTTGTGCAGACAGGGTCCTTCAAAACTCATTATGAAGCGTGGGGGAAGCAGAGCTCGACCCAAATAGTTCTCATTCACGGCGCATTCGAATCTACCTACTATTTCGAACCATTGGCTCACATTCTCAGCCAGAAATATCACGTTGAGGCGTATGACATCAAAGGGTTTGGTTATACCGAGCGAGTAGCTCCATATTCCGTCGCGGCCGATTCGCAACAACTCTTCGATTTTCTAAACGCACGAAAAATAAAACACCCTATTTTGGTGGGCCATTCATTGGGCGCTGGGGTGGTGGCACAATTTCTGCTTGATTACCCCAGGACTGCCGCTGGTTATGTATTCCTTGACGGCGATGGTTTATCCACCCCTCGAGCAGGTTCTAACCTATTCGCCCATCTACCCGACCCTTACATCACCGCTGCCTATCGATTTGTCACCAGCACAGATGTGATTGTTCCGAGTATTTTTAAATTTACGTGTGGCCCCACATGCCCAGCGCTCACACAAGACCAGCTTGCCAATATCAAGGCGCCATTCCTGCTGCCTGATTCCGAAAAGGCGCTCTTCCAACTTGCTGGTTCTCCTATTGCCGGAGTTTCACTACCCGATTTACTTAAACTGAAGAAGAGCACGATTCCCCGTACAGTGATCTTTGGCGCAGACGATCAAGAATTTGCTCCTGAAACACCGCAGCAAATCGCCGACTACATCGGCGCTCCTGCGCCCACATTAATTCCCGGCGCCGGGCACATCTCGATGTGGGCCCAACCACAACTAGTTGGGCAAGCGTTGCTGAGGTTTATTAAAGGCGCTTGAGCATCTCAGCAGAAAGTGCCCGTTCCTCAAGCTTCGACGAAGTCGAAAGGTCCGCGGCAACGGTCCGCTGATCGACTTCACTTCTATTCTGGCTGAGCTTGTATTTGGCTTCAACTTTGGTAACGGTCATGGTTATCGCAACGATGCCACCGAGTTGCGCTTCAAAATATTCAGAATCTGATTCAGATGCGGACCATGGCTTCGCGCGGCCCTGTTCATGAAAGTCTGTTAAGCCCGAGACTATTTGGCGCAGTAATTCTCGATCTTCTGAGACTTGCAGCGTGCCCGATAAATGAACCATCTGATAGTTCCATGTGGGAACGACTTTGTGATCGGTTAATTTCTTCTCATAATTTGAAGGAGAAACGTACGCCTGTGGGCCTTGAACGATTGCCAACCCCACTTGGCCATTCTTAATGGACTTCCATTGCTCATTGCCTTTGGAAATATGCGTGACCAAAGTTCCGTACGAGCCTTCACGGAGTTCTCTGGTATCCCAAACTGCTGGCAACAGAGTGGCCATTGGGTCGCCGTTTTCACCAACAGTCACAAGATTGATAGCTGGATGGCGCTTAACGAAAGCGGTTATCTCATTCCAGTCATCAACCTGAAATGGCTTCGGGATGTACACAGGATGAGTCTAAAGGTGCCGCAAGAGATTCACTGTGGGTTGAGGATGATATTTCCAACCCTCGCCCCAATAAATAAAAAGCCCCCGGTTCATCACCAGGGGCTTTTTTACTGTGATTCTTAGCCGTGAATTGTCGCAACTTCCTTAATCGCCTCAGGTTTCTTTGAGGAGAGATAGGCGAGCGCTACAAGTCCGAGCACCATCCAGATGCCCATCGCATAAGCACCATAAGTTAGCGGCGATGCGAGAGCAACGATGAAGCTCAATCCTGGAACTCCAGTGATACCGGCCGCGTTAAAGAACCCTGGAATCAAGAAGATGAATCCAACTACGGGCACGATGATATGGATGAGTGTTCGACGATCTTCCTTGCGATGCTTGGTGAAGTAACCAATGCAAGCAAGGTTGGCAATCATATAGACCGGTACGACAGCTACAACAAGTGCTGTGGCAACGATTCCAAACGCAGTTTGAGGTGTGTATTTTGCACCAAGTCCAAGAGCAATAATCAGTCCCACAATGAGTTGGACGATAACTGCATTGCGAGGTGTCTTGTGCTTTGGATCGATTGCAGCAAGCGCCTTAGGGAAGGCACCCGCACGACCAAAGGCAAAAGCGGTACGTGTAAATACATTCGCACCAGCATTTGCATTACCAATTGTTGAGTTGATAATCGCAAAGAGAACCAAGAGCCAGAAAATAGTTCCGAGTCCCTTGGCTAGGCCGTCCCAAGGATTACCATTGTTGTAAGCAGCAAAATCTTTGAACTTCGAAGGTCCGAAGGCGACTGTTGCTGCGTACGTGGTGAATGCGTAGAGCGCTCCGATGGAGAGCGTTGAATACATGACAGCCTTTGGAATATTGCGACGAGGGTTCTCGGTCTCTTCCGCTAATGGGGCAGCTGCTTCAAAGCCAGAGAATGCCAAGAGACAGAAGACTGAACCGGCGATAACGCCGGACCAACCTGTGAAGCCCTTTGCATTTGCATAATGAGGTGAGAAGACGGCAAGGTCGTTATGTGATCCCGCCTTGATAACGAGAATTATTCCAACAACGAGGAAGACGCTAATTTCGATGGCTCCGAGAATAACTCCGGTGCGTGCCGATGAGCGAACACCCTTATAAACGATGTAGCCGACAAGAAGCGTTCCTAGGAGTGTGAAAATCCACCAGTTATTTACTGAGAATGACTTCTGCTCACCATTCCATTCACCAGCGATCGTGTAACCGAGTTGAAGCATGACCAGTGGAACAATCAAGATTTCAACAGCTGCATATGCCCAGCCAACAAGGAATCCAACCCATGGGCGAAGTCCTACAGCGCTATAGGTCGCAACCGATCCAGCTGATGGGATGTGAGCTGCCAATTGGCCAATGCTTGATGCAGTGAAGAAGATTCCGAAGAATGCGAAAATCACCGCTAATGGGAGCGCACCGCCGGCGAGTGGAGAGCCGAATGGAATAGATGCGGCAATCGCTGCACCCGGCGCCATAGAACAGATCGATTGGAATACGACTTCTCGTAATCCAACAGCATTTCTCTCTAGTTGTGCCACTGATTTTTCTCCTTTTTTTGTTTGCCTGACCGGGTGACTACATATTTTTGAAAGGACGGGGTGCGCGTGAAATTTTTGGGACGCGCATCTTTGCTACTGCAAATCCATCTGGAAGGGGGTGGCAGTTTTGAGCGATGCCTAAATCGCCCGCAACAGAAAGGAAAATAAAGGCATCTTCAATGGTGAAACCCCACTCGTCCACTAATAATTTAGCGGCTTCGTCACATGCGATTTTGAGTGCATCTTGGATATTGCTTGCGGTGCCATGCGTTACCCAAGAGTCTTTGAGTTCAGTAATTGGCCAACCACCAGCATTTCCTTTTATAAGGTCTACTTTGATGAGACCTTTTCCACCAATCTCTACGCCGGTTCCAGATATCTCACCATCACCCATGGATGCGTGCATATCTCCAATAGCAAGCAAGCCACCTGGTTGAAACACAGGGAGGTGAACGGTCGCACCAATGCCATTAAGGTGATCATCCATATTTCCGCCGTGACGATCGGCGAAGAATGTTCCTATTTCACCTTTAGCAGGCGCGACACCAATCACACCAAACATAGGTCGAGTGGGAAAAGTAACGCCATTTGATTCCATGGTGATAACACCATCTTTGACGTTAAAGATTCGAGTTTGAGGAGCGCTCGCCTTGTCGATCAATTGACCCCATTCAGGGATCACCATTCCTGCGCCCTTAGGACCCGGTTGGATATCAATCAAAGTAACTGAAAGTGAATCTCCGAGTTCCGCACCAAGAACTTCGATAGGACCCGTAGCGCTATTC
>CAIQXR010000046.1 GCA_903875815.1 uncultured Actinomycetes bacterium | reverse complement strand
TGCTCCTCGCTTTGCAAAGCGCCCTGGCGGATACACACGTATCACCAAGGTTGGCCCACGCAATGGAGACAACGCACCTATGGCGGTTATCGAACTTCTTAACGACTAATACTCGTTAATTCTTTCGACAAGCGTAAGAAATATTATGTCGTTACCCACTCTCAACCCTGAGAGTGGGTTTCGTCGTTTACGGATCGAATTAAGTTACGACGGTACCAATTTCAGTGGTTGGGCGCTTCAACCGGATTACCGCACTGGCCAAGGCGTTCTCGAAGCAGCGCTCTCTATGTTGGCTCATCGCCCCGTTACTACCATTGTGGGTGGCCGCACCGATGCCGGCGTTCATGCCCTTCAACAATTTGTACATGTCGATATTCCCGAGAATCCGCCCTTCTCCGATATTGATCCATCGAAGAGTTGGGATGACTGGAATATCCCCAACTGGACTTACCGCCTCAACCGAATTCTCGATGAAGATATGCGCATCCACTCTGTCGAGCAAGCGCCTGAACATTTCCACGCCCGTTTCTCCGCACTTGAGCGCCACTACACCTACAAGATCGCCGATGGTTTGATGACGCTGCCGCCTCTCGCGCGATTCGATGTTGCTCCTTGGTATCGCCACCTCGATGAAGATCTCATGAATGAAGTGAGTGCCAAATTGATCGGCGAGAAGGATTTCAAAGCATTTTGTAAATTCCGCGAAGGGGCCACGACAATTCGCACGCTCAAGAAATTCCATTGGTATCGCCTGGAGAATGGCTACCTAGCTGCCGATGTTGTTGCCGACGCCTTCTGCTACTCGATGGTGCGCAACCTCGTCGGCGCAGCGGTCTGCATTGGTGAAGGTCGATTCCCGCAAGAGTGGATGCTCGATCTCTTAAAGAATCGTGAACGCGTCTCTGATAGTTATGTCTTTCCTGGTCGCGGTCTGACTCTCACCAAAATTCTCTATCCCGAAGACCACCTGCTCTTAGAACGTTCGTTGCAAACCGTTGGCAGAAGAGACGAAGAATAACCTCTCAATTTCCTCACGTTTTGATCAAGCAATCTATACAAGTTGAGATTTAATCGAGAAAGTCACTACTTATTACTCTCTGCCACCTATATTTAATGAATGGCCCCCACTTCTCCATCAGCTCATCAACGTCGAATTCTTGTCGTTGACGATAATGAAGATATTCGTGAACTCATCACCTTCATCATTCGAGATGCTGGCATGGAGGCGATCTCAGCTTCGCAAGGCGATCAAGCGATAACGCTGCTCGAGCTCCATCCCGTGGATTTAGTAGTGCTGGATGTAATGATGCCGGGAAAGAGTGGACTTCAGATTCTCTCGGAGATCCGCCAATCGCCTCACTCCACAACTGCGGCCCTCCCAGTCATTCTTATCTCTGCAAAATCTCAGAGCGAGGATGTTGAACGGGGATTGGTGCTCGGTGCTAATTCCTACATCATCAAACCATTTAAGAGTGATGCGCTCATCTCCGTCATCAATAAGGAGCTCCATCTTGAGCAAGCAGTACAGGCATGAAGCGAGGGCTAACGCTTTCTGCGATTCTCACCGTGATAGCGGTCGGCCTTATTTTTGTTTCGACCAATCCCAGCACAGCAGCAAACAAGCCTGCGACTAATCCATATCTTCCTTATGGCTCGACTCCGATCGATCCACCCAGTGCCACCACAGCGGTGCTCACCATTCGCGCCCACGGAAAAGTGAAGAGCTATCGGATGGCCGACCTATTGGCGTTAACGAGCGCTACTGCCACAATCAATGAACCTTTTGTGAAGAAGGTGCAGAGTTTTACTGTGATTCCACTCGCGATCCTCTTTGCCCAATCAGGGATCACCGCAGGTCAATCCATCGATACAACTGCGCTCAATGATTACATCTATTCAAATACTGCCGGGGCATTTGTCAAAGCCCGCGGACTCTTAGCTATCGAGCGAAATGGCGCCGCTATTCCCTACGATCAAGGCGGCCCCATTCGAATAATCTTTCCGAATAACAGTATCTGGACGAAAGTTCTTGATCCCTGGAATTGGTCGCTTGCCTCGATTGTGGCGCACTAAGTGACGCATACTCCGCTCCATATCGAATCGGATATCCAAGATGAGACTCGATTCCGGCTCACCACCGGCCAGAAATTCCTCTCCCTTCTCACCGCATTAGTGTTGGCATTCTTCGCCGTCAGCACTCTCACCAATTCGCGAGATGCCATTCATCAGGCGAAGGTGCTGAGTGATGCTGAAACGCCAGCGGCCTCCATCATCTTCACGCAGCGCGAGAGCTTGGTCTATCTCGTTAAATATTCCGAGTATTTAGCCGGGGGAGTGGATCGCCGCACCGTCCAAAT
>CAIQXR010000045.1 GCA_903875815.1 uncultured Actinomycetes bacterium | reverse complement strand
GCGATAAGAAATGAACTAAACATCGGCTCCCTCGCTCTCTCCGGGAGAGCTCTCTTCTGAAACTTCTACGATTAATGGTTCGGTCTGGTACAGAGCTTCGGATAAAACTGGTGTGGTCTGCGCCACTTGCCAGGGCCGAGCACCATATGAGGATAGCGTTTTATCAATAAAAAGGGCAATTTCGTTGGGATCTGATGGTGGATCGATCCAGCACAAGCGACGAAGCGGTTCAGGGGAGAGCAGATTCTCGACCGGCATAGCGAGATCATCTGCCAAGAGCGAAATGGCATGACGGGCATGGGTATGGCGCGCATATGCAGGTGGATTGCGTTTATCCCAACTCTTGGGTGGCGGAAGCGAGTCGCTCTTGATGCGCAATTCAGGAAGTTGATCTTCTGAAAGTTCTAGCGCCTCATTCATAAGATCAAACCATTCTTCAATGGGTTGATTGTTGACTCGGCTTCTACGGGTGATCCACTTGCGCATATCGCCAACGCCAGTCGGTCGTTTTGTTGCAATCTGCATGAGTAATTCATCATTAAAGAGCCGACCCGGGGAGATATCAATTTCGCGCGCAAAACTATCGCGAGCAGTCCAAAGCTCTTTTACGATTGCTAAGGTGCGTCGATCGCGAACTTTATGCATACCTGAAGTGCGACGCCACGGATCGACTCGAGGGGCAGGGGTGGGTGCTTTGAGGATTGCGTCAAAATCTTGAAGCGCCCAATTGAGTTTTCCTTGACTCAGCAAAAGTTGTTCTACTGCGTCACGTAGTTCAATCAGGAGTTCGACATCTAATGCGGCGTAATTAAGCCAATCCTCTTTAAGCGGGCGCATTGACCAATCGACAGCGCTATGTTCTTTAGCTAGTGATCGCTCAAGGAGTTCTTCAGTGAGTGCGCCCAAGCCAACACGTTCGCAGCCCGCAATACGACCACCGAGTTCGGTATCAAAGAGGCGTTGCGGTTCTAGCCCCACTTCGCGAAGGCAAGCAAGGTCCTGGGTGCTTGCATGGATGATCCATTCCACATCAGAAAATTCGCTCGACATCTTCTGCCAAACATCGGTATCGCCAATGGCGACGGGATCAATGAGGTGCAAACCGCCCGCTGCCCTTTTAATTTGAATGAGATAGGCGCGTTGCGAATATTTATAACCAGAAGCTCGCTCGGCATCGATGGCAATTGGTCCTGTGCCGCTCTTCAATTGGCTAAATACTTCTTCCAGACCATCGGCAGTATCAATGACTGGCGGGATGCCGGCTTCTGGATGGGTGAGTGGAGTAACTGTCATGTAATCGAATTAGCGACGCGGAATTATTTGAGTGACGCCTTCAGGAATAGGCGCGAGACCAGAGGTGAGTTCGATCAGAGAGAGCCAGGCGCGAACATGTTCGGCAATGTTTTCACCATCGGTGGGGGTCCATGAAGCACGAACTTCCAATTCATTATCTTCATCACGGTTTTCTAAGGTTCCAAAGGACGCGCTTGCTACTCGCGTGACGGTTCCACTGGGGTCGGAGTAGGCGCAATCGAAGGATGCGAGAGCTTCAATCAACCAGCTCCATCCCAAATCGATCAGAAGTGGATCGGTGGCCATCTCATGATCAATGGCTGCGCGAACAAAAGTGACACAGCGAAATTTTCCGGACCAGCCATCTTGGCCCATGGGATCATGAAGAAGAACAAATCGACCGGTCGCGGCATCATCTTCAACATCGGCAGTGAGCGCGAGGGCGTAGGGAGCGAGTTTTTGAGGGGCAGGAACTTCTTCGAGTTCGATCTCGGCTCGCGTAGTTATTGCACGAACTTCAGCGAGGATTGTTTCAAAGCTTTTTTCGCGCACTAGTTAAGGATATAGGGTGAGGGCATGTCAGCTCTGCTCGCCACACTCTCCAGTTTGCTCTGGGGAAGCGCGGATTTCCTCGGTGGCCACTTGAGTAAGCGTTTTAAGGCATTTGCAGTCACTGGTGCATCTCAAGCCTTTGGACTGTTGACCGCCCTTGTCATGATTCTTTACTCCCGTCATTGGGTGGCGCCAACGCTTCATAATTATTTTCTCCCGGGAGTTGCTGCTGGTCTCCTAGGATTTCTCGGCCTGATTTCGTATTACTCCGGACTCTCGACCGGCCAAATGGGTGTGGTCGCTCCCATTAGTTCCTTGAGTGCTGTGATTCCACTCGTATACGCCTTCTCTCGAGGAGAGTCGCCGCGAACGATTCAAACAATAGGAATGGTGATTGCCCTCGTTGGTGGATTCTGCGCATCAGGTCCGGAAATCGCTAAAGGGCTACCCATTAAGCCACTCCTCTTTGGAGTTGGTGCGGCACTTGGATTTGGGTCTGCGCTGGTATTTATGGCGCGGGGTTCAGCGCACAATCCGTTGATGACAATGGCGACGATGCGCTTTTCCACCGTCTCTATCTGCTTGATCGTAGCTCTCGTTGCGAAGACGCACGGGGGATTCGCACGCAGTGATCTGACCACGTTGATCGCTATTGGCGTTATGGATTTCCTCGCAAATTACTTCCTCGGCGTAGCCACTACCAAAGGTCTGCTCTCCATCGCCATGGTTCTCGGATCACTCTTCCCGATCGTGACTTCGATTTTGGCTTTTGCGATCTTAAAAGAACGTCTTCACCCCGTGCAGTACCTGGGCGTGCTCTTTGCTGTGGTGGGCGTTGCCTGTATCTCGCTCTAATTTTTTACTAAGAAGCTAAAGATTTCGCCATCGGTTTCAGTGCGAGATTCCTCGCGGAAGTTGTTGGCAATTTGGTCAAGGTTAAGAAAATTCCCATCACCTGCTCGATCTGTGCGAGTGAGATAGAGACCCTCCAACTGGTTACTTTCGAGGAGAGCAGAAATCAACAGCGGCCCACCTTCACAAAGCAGGCGCTGAACCCCGCCATCACGAATTTCAGCGAGTAGAGCACCCAAAGGTTTCGAACTGGAGCGAGCCACCGGGTTTTCAGCGGCCGAGCCGGTGAGTTCAGTCTCCGTGCTCCATACGTATAGCGGCACGGGAGTTCTGGCATAAGGCTCGGTGCGAGATGTCTGGCCGCCAATCAGGATGGCGTCGCACCAGCTGCGAATCTCATGGAATCGGCTACGGTCTGAAGTCGAACTCAAGCCTCGGGAGCTGCCACCGAGCGACATGG
>CAIQXR010000044.1 GCA_903875815.1 uncultured Actinomycetes bacterium | reverse complement strand
TGCTCAGATCCTCCACCGCTGAAATGCTCTCCCACTCACCACATCTGCGCGCGAAACTAGCGATCGTCATCATGGGCTGGCATGGTTTGGGCAAAATTCTTCAGGACACATTCCGGAACGCTCTTGCATAACGGCGTTCTCTTCATCGACGAAGCCCCAGAATGCGGAAGGGGAGTGCTGGATTCACTACGCCAACCGCTCGAATCAGGGAGCGTGACCATCACTCGATCTATCGGTTCGGTTACTTATCCTTCTAAATTCATCTTGGTCCTGGCAGCAAATCCCTGCCCATGTGGGAAATTCTCGGGACGTGGCCGTGCTTGCACGTGTAGTTCACTCTCAATCCGTCGATATTTGCAGAAAATTTCAGGTCCACTCTTAGATCGAATTGACCTTCGAATATTTGTGGATCGCCCGACACGGGTAGAAATCTCCGAGATCGATAGCGGGGAATCTAGTGCCACCATTCGAGCTCGAGTGATTGAAGCCCGATCCCGCGCTAAGGAGCGATTCGATGGCGAACCATGGCAACTTAATTCTGAAATCCCGGCTACCGCGCTTCGCAAAAAATATCGTGCATCCAAAGATGCGATGGCGTTTTTGCATTCAGAACTTGATGCCGAACGATTAAGTGCTCGTGGCTTCCATAAAGTTCTTCGAACATCCTGGAGTGTGGCAGATTCGAATGGCCACCAGACGCCATCGCTCGAAGACCTGCAAAGCGCACTTACTATGCGCACCGCTGAGGAAGTGAACCTATGAGTGAGAATGAAGGTGATCGAATTAGATTATTTGCAGCAATCGAAGGCGGATCTGAATTCTGGTCTCATGAAATCTCCGAGAAGGGTCCTACTGAGGTAGTTGAACGGCTGCTTGCAGGAAGCTACGAGGCAGCGAAGAGTTCTGCTGAAAAGATTGCGACGCGTATTCGCTCGCTCAGAGCTAACGAAATCCTTGAACGAATTGAAAGTTCTGGTGCGTTTCTCATCATTCCATCGGATTTAGATTGGCCACATTCACTGAATGATTTAAGTGCGCCGCCAATTGCACTGATAGGCAAAGGTCAGCGTGAGATCCTCCCTAGATTGGAAGAGAGCATCGCTATCGTAGGAACACGTAATCCCACTCCTTATGGTTTGCGGGTAGCAGGTGAGTTGGCCGCCGGTGTCGTAGATCGGGATTGGGCGGTAGTGAGCGGGGGAGCCATCGGAATAGATTCTGCGGCGCATAAAGGCGCGATCATCGCTGAAGGTGTGACTGTTGCAGTTCTGGCTAGTGGCACCAGCGTGAAATATCCCGCATCTAATGAAAGGCTCTTTACCGAAATTGAATCACAAGGGCTCTTTCTCTCTGAAGTGATGCCCACTGTTCCGGCTGTGCCATCACGGTTTCTGACACGCAATCGTCTGATTGCAGCGTTGTCGAGAGGAACCGTCGTGGTGGAAGCAGCTTTTCGAAGCGGTTCGCTTCGTACAGCTCGTGATGCCGCTGCTATTTATCGCCCCGTTATGGCAATTCCTGGGTTGATTACTTCTCCTACGAGTGAGGGCTGCCATCGACTTGTGGCAGAACGATGTGCTGAATTGGTCTCCTCAGTCTCGGAGATCTTTGCGCAAGTGACCTTGCTTTAGGTGAGATGATTCTCCTATGAGTGAAGCGATCGATCAGAGTCAGCACCGGGCTGGCTTTGTCGCCATCGTCGGTCGTCCCAATACTGGCAAGTCCACATTGGTGAATGCGCTGGTAGGTCGAAAGATCGTCATTACTTCACCGCACCCCAACACCACGCGAAATCCGATTCGTGGAATCATTTCTCGACCTGAATTCCAAATGATCGTTGTTGATACCCCAGGAGTTCACAAGCCAAAGACTTTACTTGGAACTCGCCTCAATGCGATGGTGAGCGAAAATATTGATTCAGTCGACGCCGTGCTTATCTGCATTCCAGACGATGAAGAGATTGGCGCGGGTGATGAATTCATCGCCAAGCAAATCGCTAGTCAGAAACGGATCTTCATCGCAGTTACCAAGATCGATCGAGTCAAGCCAGAGCAATTAATTGCTCAGCTACATGCTGTCAACGAATTTGCCCAAAAGCTTGGAATTAATATTCAAGAGATTGTTCCGCTCTCTGCGCAGAAACTCGAGCAAACAGATTTGATCCTCGATCTTCTCTCTAAGCATTTACCACTTTCGCCTTCGCTCTACCCGGAAGACATCACTACCGATCAAGCGGCAGAACTCACCATCACTGAATTGATCCGTGAAGCCGCGATTGAAAATCTCTACGAGGAATTGCCCCACTCAGTGATGATTACGATTGACGAGATGGCTAAGCGTGAAAATAAGAATTTCTACGATATCCATGCCACGCTCCACATCGAACGCGATAGCCAAAAGTCGATCATCATCGGCCCGCAAGGCACTCGTCTTAAAGCAATTGGCGTTCGGGCTCGTGCTTCTATCGAAAACTTCTTGGATGCCAAGGTCTATCTAGGCTTGCATGTGAAAGTTTCGAAGGAATGGCAGCGCGATCCGAAAGCGCTAGCTCGAATGGGCTTTACTGAGTAACGCTGGGCTTTCGGCTAGCAAAGTAAGAACCAATCAGTACAAGTGGCAGACCCACAATAATTCCGAGTGTTAATTTTTCGCTTAAGAAGAGCACTCCCAAGACGACCGCAAATGCAGTGTTGAGGTATGTCACCAGCGATGCGCGCGCAGGTCCGATATCTTTCATCAAAATAAAGAAGACTACGAAGGCAAATGCAGTAGGGAATAGACCCAAACTGACTAAGGCGAGATCAGCCTTCACGGTGGGCGCTACTGCCGGTAGATGCGTCAGCGCAATCGGAAGACAGAAGAGCGACGTCATTGCCATGGCGATGCCATTAATGGCGATTGAATCAATGTGCGGAATCTTGCGATTCACACGAGTCACTGCCCAGGCATAGCTGACGGAGGCGATCAAAATGAGAAGAATTGAGAAGAGGTCTGCATGACCCTTAATGCTTTCCACGCCTACGACGAGAACAATTCCGACGAAGCCGATGAACATTCCCAATAAGCGCTTGTGATGCCAGACAGATTTATCGCCATAGATCGAGGCAAGAATCGTGGACCAAATGGGTACTGTTGCAACGAGCAAACCAGCTAAGCCAGAGGAGAGCTTCTGCTCTGCAGTGGTAATAAAGAACCACGGAATAATCATCTCGCCGATGGCATAAGGCAGGATCGTCTTCCATTCGCGAAGAGCTGCGCCTAGAGTCTTTCTCCGAATTGAGAATGGAATGAGAAGGGCGGCGCCGACAACTACCCGGGAGATAACAACGATGGAAGGGTGAATGTGGTCATTCACCGCTACGCGAATCAAAAGATATGGAATGCCCCAGAGTAAACCCACGGCAAAAAAGAGGAACCAGCTTTTACGAGACATGACTACCTATCGTTTATTTGAGATGACGTGAGCATAGAGGCGTTGGGTCTGTTCGGCGATTGCCTGCCATGCAAAATCCTTGATGGCGCGTGCTCGTCCGGCTTTGCCATAGCGCTCGAGTTTCTCGGGATCGGCAAGCAGGGCGGTTATGCGAGCCGAAAGTTCGCTTTCGAAAGCGATTGCATCCCCGGTGTAATCCACGAGTTCGCCAGTGACGCCTTCTTGGACAACTTCAGGAATTCCGCCGACGCGAGAGGCGAGCACTGCAGTCTCGCAGGCCATCGCCTCTAAGTTCACAATACCGAGTGGTTCATAGACCGATGGGCAGAGGAAGAGGTCAGCGCTTGAAAGCAAGACTCTCAATTCTGGTTGTGGCAACATTTTTTCCAGCCACCAGATATTGCTCCGCTCGCTCTGCAAGTCAGCGATCAGACCAGCGATCTCTGCCCCAATCGCGGGTTCATCAGGCGAGCCCGCAGCGATAACTAGACCGATCTCAGGATTCACTCTCTTCCATGCGCGAAGTAAATGACCGAGTCCTTTTTGGCGAGTAATGCGACCGACGAAGATTGCATAACGACCGTGAATTCCTAACCGCTCGAGGAGTGCGGGATCGAAAGTCGGTAGATATTTCTCAGTATCTACGCCATTGAGAATGGTGTGAACTTTGGTGGGATCCAAATCGGGGTAGGCCTTGAGTACATCGCGTTTCATACCGTTGCTGACAGCGATGATGGCATCGGCCGATTCATATGCAGTTTTCTCGGCCCATGATGAGAGGCGATAGCCGCCGCCGAGTTGTTCTGCTTTCCATGGTCGATCCGGTTCGAGTGAATGAGCTGTAATGACATGGGGGATTCCATGCAAGAGTGCGGCCCAATGTCCTGCCATGTTTGCATACCAGGTGTGAGAGTGGACGAGGTCCACGCCCGAGAGGTTCTGTGCGATCTCGATATCTGTGGAGAGCGCGGCTAAAGCGGGATTGAGGTGCGAATTGTTTGCAGGGTAGCCAATCGCATCACTTCGTTCTTCGCCAAAACAGTGAACTTCGACATCAACGTCATTGATTCCCTGGAGTGCGGAAGTGAGTTGGAGGGCATGGACGCCAGCGCCGCCATAGATGTGAGGCGGCCATTCCTTAGTCACTATTCCGATCTTCATGGCCTAAGGGTATCGTTTACCCATGATCCGTCACGAGCGCCCCCTAGGAATTGTCCTTGCCGGTGGCGAAGGAAAGCGGCTCATGCCGTTGACGGCCGATCGCGCGAAACCTGCAGTGCCTTTTGGCGGCGCTTATCGTCTGATTGATTTTGTTCTCTCCAATCTTGTTAATGCCGATCTTCGACGAATCGCAGTGCTCACCCAATATAAATCGCACTCACTCGACCGCCACATCACCACCACTTGGCGAATGTCGACCTTGCTTGGAAATTATGTAACGCCAGTTCCTGCGCAACAGCGTCTTGGACCTCGTTGGTATACCGGCAGCGCCGATGCAATCTTGCAGAACTTCAATTTGATTCACGATGAGAACCCCAAGCACGTTCTCGTCTTTGGCGCCGATCACGTCTATCGCATGGACCCCGAGCAGATGTTCCAATTCCACTTGGAGACTGGTGCTGGCGTTACTGTTGCCGCAATCCGCGTGAAGCGCGAAGAAGCTACAGAGTTTGGCGTCATTGAATTAGCAGATGATGGCATCACCATTAAGGCTTTCCATGAGAAGCCTGCCAATCCACCAGGTATGCCAGGCAATCCTGACTATGCACTGGTCTCTATGGGCAATTACATTTTTAAGCGCGATGAGATGGAAGATGCGCTACTTGCAGATGCTGACGACCTTGAGAGTCGCCATGATCTAGGCGGTAACATCATTCCGATGATGACCGAACTGGGTCGTGCTCGTGCTTACGACTTTGCTCACAATATTGTTCCGGGTGAGACCGAACGCGATAAAGGCTACTGGCGCGATGTGGGTTCGATCGACGCCTACTACGACGCGCACATGGATCTGGTGTCGATTCATCCAATCTTTAATCTGTATAACCGTGATTGGCCGTTGCTGACAAATCCGCCATCACTGCCACCTGCGAAGTTCTCTGAAAATGGTTCAGCCGTTGACTCTATCGTCGGCGCAGGTTCCATCATTGCCGGTGGCCGCATGGAGCGAACAGTTGCTTCCTTCGACGTTCAAGTCGCGACCAATGCTCTTATTCAAGGTTCGGTACTGATGCCATCAGTAAAAGTTGGCGCTGGCGCCATCGTTCGCAATGCAATATTAGATAAGAATGTGGTCGTCGAACCGGGCGCGCAGATTGGCGTTGATCACGAACTCGATAAATCTCGATTCACTGTTACTGAATCCGGAATCGTCGTAGTCGGTAAAGGCACCCGCATCACACTTCGCTAGGCCAATTATCTTCCGAGGAGAGCGTTGATCTCTCTGGCTGCAAAATCTTGAGCATCGATCGCATCGGAGGTAACTCCGGCAAGTGCGAAGAAGCCATGCATTTGCCCCGCATATTCCCGATAGATAACTCGCGTGCCGCCGTCTTTGAGGAGCTCGGCGTAATTAACGCCATCATCCAAAAGCGTGTCATATTCAGCCGTGATGATGATCGCTGGCGCCAAATGCGCGAAGTTGCGAGCAGCGACGGGTGCGAAATAGGGATTCGTGAAATCTGAACGTTTGGCAGCATAAAGATCCCAGAAATATTTCATGGCGCGGGTTGTTAATCCGTAGCCAGTGCCATTGCGCGTGGCTGATTCATATTCCATCGCTGGGTCATTACAGGGATAGACCAGCAGTTGAAACGCCAGCGCCACATCACCGGTATCGCGTGCTTTTAGTGCGACCGCTGCAGCTAAGTTTCCACCCGCGCTGTCTCCGCCTACACCGATCTGAGTGGTGTCAATGTTGAGTGCGGCTGCATTCTGATAAACCCAAAGAAGGGTGGCATAGCAATCATCGAAGGGGATAGGGAATTTATGTTCTGGGCTCTTTTGATAATTAACAGCGATGACCGCAAATTCACCTTTATTGCTGAGGCTGCGCATCGCTTGTTCGTAGACATCCAAATGTGAAGTTGCCCAACCACCGCCATGAAACCAGACGAGGACGGGCAAGACCGCAGTGGGGTGTGGACGATAAATTCGAATCGGCAGATCACTTGTCGGGCCAGGGATGTAGCGATGAATCAGGGTATTGATCGCTTCGGGAGTTCCAGAAAAAGCCGGTCGGTTTTCGCCATTTTTTCGAAAAGTCGCGATGGTCGTATCCCAAACGGCGGGCAGCCCTGATTGGGCGCCTTGCTCCAAATATGCGGCAATTTCCGGTTTAAGCACTTTTTACTCCCTCAGGGCTTTAGGGCTCCAGCCTACTGAGGGTAGACTCAGGCTCGTCATCGTGGACGATTTGCCCCCAAATTTTCTTTCAGATCTGGAGTTAGAGATGCGTATTGGTGTTCTCACAGGCGGTGGCGATTGCCCAGGCCTTAATGGAGTTATCCGCGGAGTCGTTCGCAAGGGCGTTAAGGAATACGGTTACGAGTTCGTTGGTTTTCGCGATGGCTGGAAGGGTCCACTAGAAGGTCTCACCATGCCGCTCACACTCGAGAGCACTCGTGGAATTTTGCCTAAGGGCGGAACCATTCTCGGTTCATCACGTACCAACCCATTTAAAATTGAAAACGGCGTTGAGCGCATCAAGGAGAACCTTGAGAAGATGGGAATCGACGCACTTGTCGCTATCGGCGGCGAAGATACGCTCGGCGTTGCTACCAAGTTGCACGCACTGGGCGTGAAAGTTGTCGGCGTCCCTAAGACCATCGATAACGATCTCAACAACACCGATTACACCTTTGGTTTCGATACCTCAGTAAACATTGCGATGGAAGCTATCGATCGCCTTCACACAACAGCAGAATCACACCATCGTCCGATCGTCGTTGAAGTAATGGGTCGCCACGCTGGCTGGATCGCACTTCATGCTGGCATCGCTGGTGGCGCTACTGCAATTCTGATCCCAGAAGTTAAATTCTCAGTGGACAAGGTCTGCGAATATGTGAAGTCACGTTTTGCTGACGGATTCGCTCCGATCATCGTTGTCGCTGAAGGCGCAATCCCACAAGATGGCGACATGATCGTGAAAGATGGCGAACTCGATGCCTTCGGTCACGTCAAGCTCTCCGGCATTGGTGATTGGCTCGCCAAGGAGATCGAAGCAAAGACAGGCCTTGAAGCACGTTGCGCCGTTCTCGGACATATTCAACGTGGTGGAACCCCATCTGCCTTCGATCGCGTTCTCTCCACCCGCTTTGGCGTTCATGCCATCACTGCCATCCACGATGGCGATTACGGCAAGATGGTTGCACTCCATGGCACCGCAATTGCTCGTGTTCCATTGGCTTCTGCAACAGAGAAGCTCAAAGTTGTCGATCCTTCCCTCTACGCCGAAACCGAGGTCTTCTTCGGATAATTACCCGGCATCGCTTGCGGCTACTTCCCTAGGATAAAACTATGACGAATACGAATCTGGATACCCTCTTCACTCCTGGCCTTGTGGCTGCCCAACAACCACAGTGGCCAGGAGGTCCAGAAGGCGAGCCCATCAAGGCAGCAGTCGCCAAGCTCAAGTCGCTCCCACCACTGGTCTTTGCTGGTGAATGCGACAACCTCAAAGCGCGTATTGCAGAAGCGCAAGCCGGCGGAGCATTCTGGTTGCAAGGTGGTGACTGCGCAGAGACTTTTGCTGGTGCAACCGCAGATTCAATTCGTAACCGCATTAAGACCATCCTTCAGATGGCTGCCGTGCTTCAATACTTTGCCAGTACGCCCGTTATTAAAGTGGGTCGCTTGGCTGGGCAGTTTGCAAAGCCTCGCAGCAACAATGATGAGACTCGTGGTGATGTAACTCTTCCGGCCTACCGCGGTGATGCCGTTAACGACATCGAATTCACCTTAGAAGCGCGCACGCCAAATCCAGACCGTCTGGTTCAGGTCTATAACACTTCTTCAGCCACGCTGAATCTCGTTCGTGCATTCACTCAAGGCGGCTTCGCCGATCTTCGCCAAGTACACGAGTGGAACAAGGGCTTCATCAGCGATCCACGTTTTGGCGCACGCTACGAGCAGATGGCAACAGAACTCGGTCGCGCACTCGATTTCATGGCTTCGGCTGGTGTTGATCCAGAAGCATTTAAGACTGTTGATTTCTATTCCAGCCATGAAGCGCTCATTCTTGAATATGAGAAGGCACTGACCCGCATTGATTCTCGCACTGGTTTGGCCTACGACGTCTCTGGCCACTTTGTCTGGGTGGGGGAGCGCACTCGCCAACTCGATGGCGCACACATGGACTTTGCTGCAAAGATTCAGAATCCGATTGGTATCAAACTGGGACCAAAGACAACTGTTGACGATGCGCTTGCGATGATCGCCAAGCTCAACCCAACCAATGAACCAGGTCGCCTGACTTTCATTACTCGCATGGGCGCGGGCGCGATTCGTGAAAAGCTACCGCCACTTGTTAAGGCAGTGACGGAATCTGGCGCGAAGGTCCTGTGGGTCTGCGATCCCATGCATGGAAATACTTTCGAATCACCTACGGGCTACAAGACTCGCAACTTCGATGATGTGACCGATGAAGTTCGTGGCTTCTTCGAAGTCCACAAAGCTTGCGGCACCCACCCAGGCGGAATTCACATTGAATTAACGGGCGATGATGTGACGGAGTGCGTCGGTGGCGGAGAGCAGATCTCATACGAAGATCTTGCGACTCGCTACGAAACAGCGTGCGATCCGCGCCTTAACCATTCCCAATCTCTCGAACTTGCATTTCTCGTTGCAGAGATGCTGCGCGACCAGAAATAAGTTCGATGCTCCTCACTGCTACTCACAAAACACCAGTCGGCAATTTGTATCTGATTGCCGACCAACACATTTTGCTGGGAGCGGGCTTCCGATCTTTTGAGGATTTGCTCGAGCGAATGGATACCAAAGATTCTGAGCGCGGTATTAAGAGCGTCCGCAAGATTGAGATCATCAGCGACCTGGTCTCAGATTATTTTGATGGTGATGTGAGTGCTTTTGGTGGGATCCAAGTACGCCAACCAGGGGCTGAGTTTTCGCAGAGTTGCTGGAAAGCGATGCGAAAGATTCCTGCAGGAAAAGTCATCTCTTATGCAGATCTGGCGAAGAAAGCGGGATCACCCGATGCAGTTCGCGCTGCCGGAAGTGCATGCGCCCGAAATCTCATCGCGCCTATCATTCCCTGCCATCGAATTGTGAAGACTGGTGGCGCACTGGGAAATTACGGCTATGGCCTACCCACTAAAGAGTGGTTACTTCGCTTTGAGGGCGTTCGTCAATAATTTCTGAAGTACGGCAATACTCATTTCAAGATCGCCATCGCTGAAATCTAGATGAGTTACCAAGCGCAAAAATTTCGGCCCAAGCGCGCTGGCCAGAATCCCTTCAGCTTTCAATTGAGCGTTGAGTTCGGCAGCCGTCAACGAGGTCGCCGATAAGTCGAGTGCGACGATATTGGTCTCCACATCGGCGGGGTTGATGAATGTCGGGGAGATTTCGGCACAGGCCACCGCAAGCGCCTTAGCGCGGCGATGATCGTGTGTGAGTAAAGCAAGATTGTTATCGAGTGCGAAGTCGGCAGCCGCTGCCAAAATTCCGATTTGGCGCATTCCGCCGCCATAGCGTTTACGCCATTGGCGAGATGAGGTTATTCGCTCCTTTGTGGAGAGCATGATGGATCCGACCGGCGCTCCCAAACCTTTAGAGAGGCAGACGCTGATGGTGTCGAAATGCTTCCCGTATTCTGCAAACGAAACCCCTGAAGCGATGTGAGCATTCCAAATTCGTGCACCATCAAGGTGAAGTGCAATTCCTAATTTCTGAGATTCTTCGCGAAGGGTGGCAATTTCGGCGATCGGTTGAACTGCGCCGCCACCAAAGTTGTGGGTATTTTCTACAGCAATAGCAGTGGTGGAGACGAGGTAGGGACCTGAATCGGGGCGAGCAATGGCAAGCGCATCAGCGGCCTTAAGTACTCCACGCGGACCTCCCGGCCAGGTGCGAGTAGTGATTCCGCTAAAGACGGCAGCGGCGCCTAGTTCGGCGCGGACGATATGAGAATTTGTTTCGGCAAGTAGCTCTTCACCGGGCTTTACTAGCGATCGAATGGCCAGTTGATTGGCCAGTGATCCAGAGGGCGCAAAGAGACCAGCCTCTTTGCCAAACATGGCCGCTACTCGAGCTTCCAGCGCGTTTACAGTCTCATCATCGCCATATACATCATCGCCTACAGGGGCTGCCATCATGGCTTCACGCATCGCAAGCGACGGCTTGGTCACGGTGTCAGAACGAAGATCGATCATGGTTATGCCTCCAGTTTTTCGCGGCCATCGGCCCAAATAATTGCCAACATCGCGATGATCACAAGGCTACCGCCGATCAGAACCTTTGTCGTTAATACTTCAGAGGCAAAAAGAACCGCGAAGAGTGCCGCAAATATATATTCCGACATCAAAATGATGCCAATGGCGGTAGGGGATATGAAAGTCTGTCCCCACGTCATGACAAAGAAGGCAAATGCCGATGCGAAGATGGCGGTGTAAATGACTGCGCCCCAAACGCCACTGTCCGGCGGAAGATGGAAGCCGCTCTTGAGAGATGCGATAAAGGTAATCACTGCAACTGTGCCCATTTGGACTATGGAGAGGGCGTAGGTATCCATGCCGGCGCTCCACTCGCCCAGAGCAATAATGTGTAGCGCGAAAAGCAATGAGCTAAGAAGTACGAGAAATTCGCCGAGCCCCATGCTGAAGCCTTTAAAGGAGAGCAGCGCCAACCCCAACGTGGCTAGTGCTACTGCTCCCCATTGAAAACCAGTGACTCGCTTGCGCAAAATTCCAGCAGCGATGAGTGGCGTGAAGACGGCATAGAGGCCGGTAATAAAACCGGTCTTTGCAATGGTTGTCAGTGTGAGGCCGAAAGTTTGGAGGATATAGCCCCCACCCAAGAATGTTCCGACTAGTGCGCCCTTGGCGAGAAATCGCAGATTGATAAATCGGAGTGCCGACGGCTTGATCGCTACCAGCACGGCAGTGGCGATTATGAAACGACAAGCTAGGAAAGAGTTCACATCCTGCCGGTGCAAAGTATCTTTCATAACGACGAAAGCGCTGCCCCAGATGGCGGCAACAGTCAGAAGAATTGGTGAAGCGACGTACTTTCGATCAATGCCAACAACTTGTGACATTACTTGGCCTTGGAAACTTTGGTACGCATCTTCTTCAGGAGCGCTACTTCTTTGCCATGCTCTGGCTCCATGCCAGGAGTTTCCAGGATGAGCGGTGCATTGGCAACAGCCGGATGAGCGAGCAGCTCTTCAAATGCTTTGAGGCCAATCTCGCCATCGCCAAGATTTTGATGTCGATCCTTGAGAGCGCCGCACACATCCATGGAGTCATTGGCGTGGATCAATTGAATGCGTTCAATACCCACAATGGAAACGAGCAAATCAAGCGTCTCCGTCATTCCACCTTTTTTGGCAATGTCATGTCCAGCAGCAAACACGTGGCAGGTATCGAGACAGACTCCGACTTTGGGATGCCACTCAAGCGCATCAAAATATTTCGTGAGATCATCGAGTTTCTTTACAAGTGATTGTCCTTGACCGGCGGTTGGTTCAAGGAGCAACCATGGATCATCGTCGGTGAGTTTATCGAGGACCGGCATCATGCCTTTATTGATCTGCTTCCACGCCTTATCGATATGAGATTCATCGACCGCCGAACCCGTGTGAATGACGACACCCTTGGAGCCAATCTCTCGACCGCGCTTGAGTGAATATGCAGTAGATGCAACTGAATTTTTATATGTCGCCTCAGTCGGTGAACCGAGATTGATGAGGAAAGGAGCGTGGACATAAGTCTCGATATCTAGTTCGAGCGCCTTATCGCGAAAGGCTATGTCCGCTTCGACGTTGGCTTCAGGCATTGCCCAGCCGCGAGGATTAGAAGCAAATACTTGAATCGCTTCTGCGCCTACCTCGAGGGCATAGGCGATGGATCGCTTGGCCATTCCACCGGAGGTGGGGGTGTGGGCGCCGAGGCGGGGTGAGCTGCTCATCCCCGCAGACTAACTGACGGTGATCGTAATTGTGGAACCGACGGGAACTTTCGTTCCTACGGCTGGAAGAACATGAGTTACTTTCTTCACTTTCGCGCTTCCGATCTTGTGAATTTTCACCTTAAGTCCCATATTCTCCAAAGTCTGCGTCGCTTGCGATGCAGTCAGGGAGAAGAGATTAGGAACGTAAATCATCGATGGGCCTTTGGAGATTACTAAGGTCACAGTGCTGCCCTTGGCAAGCGGCGTGGAGCCATCTGGTGTTTGAGAGATAACCGATCCAGCCGGAATGGTCTCTGAATAGCCATAAGTACTCTTAACAGTGAAGCCAGCGGCATTGAGTTCGTTGAGCGCTTGATCACTCGTCACTCCCACATAGGAATTGGCGCTGACTTGTTGGGTACCCTTGCTGACAAAGAGATTGACCAAACTATTTCGTCGAACTTCCGTGCCAACAGTGGGGTCGCTATCAGAAATTAAACCAGCTGCGACAGAAGGATCGAATCGTTCTGTAGAAGTTCCGACCTTCAAACCGGCTTGAGTGAGGGCGGCAGTGGCAGCGTCAGGCGTCATGCCGGCGAGAATGGGGATAGTAATTCTCTCTGGTCCCTTAGAAATAGTCAGTGAAACTATTCCACCTGGCGCCACGTGCCCGCCACCGGCTGGGTCAGAGGAGATCACTGCGCCCTTAGGTACATCTTCACTAAATTCTTGGGCGGAGACTTTCACTGTAATCTTCAACGGCGCAAGTGCGACAGCGGCGTCCTTCTGACTCATTCCGGCAACAGAAGGAATTCCCACCTGTGAGCCCGGCCCAGCAAATTTATACCAAGCAAAGAAGAGCGCTCCGAGAAGTAGTAGAAGTGCGATGGCACGATTGCGTTTTACGCGGCGCGAGAGTTTGCGTTTGCGCTTGAGTTGAGCGGTAGTACTTGTCTTCTCTTTTGCCACCGGCACCACCGTCTTCTCTCTGTTTTTGCGAGCTTTCTTCGCCATCTTTGCAGCTTTTTCTGCAGCATTTACCGGGATATCTAATTCCAAGCTGAGCTGGCGCTTTGTGGGATCGAGTTCTTGAGCAAGAGATTGCATAGCAAGTTGGAGCTCGGCCGCATCGCGGTAGCGCTTGTCCGGATTGGGATCGGTCGCTTTGGTGACGATGCGATCAACTGCGGCAGGAATTGTTGATTTGATCGTCGATGGTGCAGGTACGCGCTCATTCACATGCTTGTAAGCGATTTGAATGGGGGAGTCGGCCGCAAAGGGACGTTCTCCGGTAAGAAGTTCGAAGAAGAGAATACCCAACGAGTAAATATCGCTTCGGGTGTCGGAGATACCACGTTGCACTTGCTCAGGAGAGAGGTAGGAGACACTTCCGAGTATGACACTGGATTCAGCAGTCATGGTTGAGCCGATGTCGCCACCGCGTGCCAGACCAAAATCTGCAATCTTCACTCGGCCGTCTGTGGAGATCAAAATGTTTTCAGGCTTTATGTCACGATGAATAATTCCTGCTTTGTGTGCAGCGGCGAGGGCGCTGACAACGGGCGAGAGATATCGCAGTGCTTCTAGTGGGGCAAGTGCGCCACGCTCTGCGATCAATTCGCGCAGCGTAAAGCCATCAATAAGTTCCATAACAATAAAGACAGCGGGAGATCCGCCCTCATTCCACCCTTGATCTTGAATGGCCACAATATTGGGGTGCGAGAGTGAAGCAGTCGCTTTAGCTTCACGGATAAATCGATTAACAAAGTCTTCATCATTGGCCAAATGCGAGTGCATAATTTTTACAGCAACGTTTCGATCGAGTCGAGTATCCAGTGCTGCGTAGATCGAGGCCATGCCGCCAGCTGCTAATAACTTCTGGAGCTGATAACGACCATCAATCAATTCGCCGGTGAGATCAGCCATGATCGCTACCTACTAATTGAAAATCGGCTGCAGCTTTCGTTCCCTCCGCTGCAAAATGTTCTCGCTCTTTCTTCTGCCAATGTTTTATTTGTGGCTCGAGGTGATAGCCATCGCGTTCCAATACCCGTTCGCGGCCAACTTCAGCCGACACTTCAATCCAAATTCCCACACTGGCATAGGAGCGCGCCATCTTTTGGAAAGAACCAACGCCTTCGAGAATTATGACGGGTGCTGTGACATAACGCTCGGCGTCGCCCCAGTCTTCAATCAGCCAGTCATATGACGGAAGCGTGAACTCCTTGCCCTGGGAGAGCGCCGGAAGTACAACTGTGCGCAATCGATCGCGCAGGACTTTTCCCAGTGGTTCACTCCAGCCATCGTAAAGCGAATCCATATGAATGATTGTCGACGCGATGTCATGAGTGGAAAGACGATCACTTAATTCTTTAGCCAACGTGGTCTTGCCCGAGCCGGCAGGGCCATCGATGCACACTAGTTTTGTGCCCTCTGCCATTTTTTCATTCTGAGTGGTGGCACGAATTTTTTCGGCAATCTCATGGGTGATCGGAAATTGGCTCATCGGGCCCTCAGCGCTTGTGCGTAGGCGGGCAGCGCAGTTCGAATTCTGCGCCCGGTAGAAGTCTTTGCTCGGCGGGTGAAAATTTCATAATCAATTTTCTCTACCTCATCGACGATGCCACAGTAGAGCTCGCTTGCGGCATACATGCACGGGCGGGCATCAGGGGAGAGGAGTTCGATGCCTGGAGCGGCTTCGCGCTGCAATTGGCGTACCCGAGCAATTTGTTCTTGAAGGGCGGAACGAATCTGTGGAGTCAGAACTCGCTCTTCCAACATCTCGGAAGTCACGCCATGGGCTTGCAACTCATCGATGGGAAGATAAATTCGTCCACGATCGAGATCTTCACCCACATCGCGAATGAAGTTAGCTAGTTGGAAAGCAGTTCCTAACTTCTCCGCTGCGATCTCGGCTTCTGCTCGCCCCGCTTCAGAGATAAACCCAAGAATGGGAAGCATCTCCAAGCCAATAACACTTGCAGAGCCATAGACATATTCCATGAGGTCTGAATAGCTTTGATACTCGGTGACGGTGAGATCCATCGTCATCGAGTGGAGGAATGCGGTGAAATAGGAAAGGGGAATATCAAAGCGTCGGACTGTTTCGACCAGCGCGCGGCCGATGTGATCACCGCTTCGACCGGCTCTGATATCGGCAAGAACGGTGGAGCCCCACGAAGAGAGGGCTTCAGC
>CAIQXR010000043.1 GCA_903875815.1 uncultured Actinomycetes bacterium | reverse complement strand
TTAGCCCCTTTTTTATAGTCTGAAAAGCACGCTTAAATCCTCAGTTTTATAAGGTATCTTCCTCGTATTGTTATCCAGCAATATTGTTATCAAGCACCAACCCCCACATTATTGAGTACGAGTAGAACGAAAAGAGATCACTGTGTCAGCAGAACTCCCCGTCATTGAACTCAAGGCCATTACTAAAAGTTTTGGACCTGTCGATGTTCTTAAAGGAATTGATTTTGCAGCCTATGCCGGAAAGGTCACCGCTCTAGTCGGCGATAACGGCGCTGGAAAGTCCACACTCATCAAAGGCCTAGCCGGTGTGCAGCCTTACGATGGCGGCGAAGTTCACTTTGCGGGAAAGAAAGTAGATCTCCACTCACCAGTCGCTGCGGGCGATCTCGGCATCGAAGTGGTGTATCAAGATCTTGCGCTCTGCGAAAACCTCGACATTGTTCAAAACATGTTCCTCGGCAAAGAGGATATGAAATCCGGAACTCTCAACGAGCCAGAGATGGAACTCAAAGCAGTCAAAGCTTTACAGAGCCTCTCCGTAAAGACAGTTAAATCTGTTCGCCAGAAAGTCGCTTCCCTCTCCGGTGGCCAGCGTCAAACCGTTGCAATTGCTCGTTCAGTACTTCGTGATGCCAAACTCGTCATTCTCGATGAGCCAACTGCTGCCCTTGGTGTCGCCCAGACTGAGCAAGTTCTTAATCTCGTTACACGTCTTGCCGAAAATGGCGTTGCCGTCATCATCATTAGCCACAACTTGGGCGATGTCTTTAAAGTCGCTCACCACATCTCAGTTCTCTACCTGGGCAAGATGGTGGCATCCCTCGATGCTAAGGACACTAACTACGACGAAGTCGTTGCCTACATCACCGGTACTAAAGTTCAGGAAGGCCTTAACTAATGTCTCAGCAAGTTACTTCTCTCGCAAGCGGCCATGAAGGCTCGCTTCGCGATCAAGGTCGTGCTTATCTTTCTCGCCTCAAAGCTGGCGAAATGGGTTCGCTTCCTGCGGTTCTCGGAATCGTTGTTCTGGCGATCATCTTTGAAATCGCCAGCCCGTTCTTTATTACTCGCTTAAACTTCGCCAATCTCTTTGTCCAAGCGGCCGAACTGGCGATGCTCTCCGCAGCGCTCGTCTTCGTTATTTTGCTCGGTGAGATCGACCTCTCCGCTGGTGTAACAGCTGGTGTGGCGATGGCGGTATTCATTGATTTAATTAAGGCGCAGGGCTGGAACTGGATCCCTGCTCTCGTCGTTGGCTTCCTCGCTGGAATGGCCATCGGTGGTGTTATTGGATTTATGGTCGCCAAAATTGGTGTTCCGTCCTTCGTAGTAACGCTCGCCTTCTTCCTTGGCTTCCAGGGCATGCAGCTCGTGCTGCTCGGTGAAGGTGGCGTATATCGCGTCGAAACTCCTCAGATTCTTGCCATTATGAATAACAACTTGGCTGCTTGGGGTGGCTGGGTCATGCTCGTCGTCTGCCTTGTTGCCGCATATGCGGTAGCAATGTGGGACCGCAAGCGTCGCGCTTCCTACGGCTTAGTAAACAAGCCATTCTCAATGGTGCTCCTCAAGTTGGGCGGCATGGGAGTTGTTGGCGCTGGCACTGTCTTTTATCTCAACCTTGATCGCAGCCAGGGATCGATTCCCA
>CAIQXR010000042.1 GCA_903875815.1 uncultured Actinomycetes bacterium | reverse complement strand
AATCCCAAGACTCCCAAAATAAATCCGCCGCCGCCGCCAAAGATGAGGATGCGAACAGCCCAGCGTTTAACGCTCTGGAGATCGACCTTCTTCTGCATAGGAGAAGGCTAGAGGAGAATGCTTAGAATCGCCCTTGATCGCGGAGTTCTTGCTCGTGACGGTGCCATGCCTTAAGGGGCTTTCTGGCCGATTCCTCTTCAATAAAGTCGTCATCCTCCAACGTGTGGACTTTGCGAGGGGCTTTACGGGTCTTTCCATCTCCTAATAGATAGGAATAGATCAAATGGTTCCATCCGCACCCCAGGCAGACTTCGACGGTATAGACCCGAAACTCGCCATATTGGGATTGCATCTCTTCTAATTCAGCTTCGCTCTTAATGCGACCCGAGTATTGGCCGAGTTGATCCCCAAAGGTGTATCGCAACTCGCGAACTTGCTCCTTTTTACAGACGGGACAGTCGCGGGTAGTCAGAACGCCGTGATGTTTGGCGGCTCGGCGCAGATACGGGTCGGCATCACAGGCATCCATCGCTGAAGCCGATCCACTGAAGAGAGATTGCAGGGTGGCGCGACGATCGAGGGAGTAATCGATCTGATCTCGCTTTTTCAACACAATATAAGGATAAACCCAATTTTCTAACTACGCTCAGCCTTGTGAAATTGGCCCGGTTACTCGAAGTCCGTTGGCTCGGACAATTTACCGATGGTCTCTTTCAATCTGCCTTGGCTTCCTTCGTGCTCTTCTCGCCCGAACGCCAACCCAGCGCCACATCCGCAGCTCTCGCTTTTACGGTCGTGCTTCTCCCTTATTCACTGGTTGGACCCTACGCCGGAATCTTCCTTGATCGATTTAGTCGCAAACGCATCGTGCAATGGGCAAATGTGGGGCGCGCGAGTGTCCTACTGATTATCGCCATTCTCATTAAGAGCGGCAGTACTGGAATTCCTCTCACACTCTTTGTCTTGGTGGCATTTGGAATTAATCGATTAATTCTTAGCGGCCTCTCCGCCGGCCTGCCACTTATCGTCGCTCGCGAAAAATTGATTACCGCAAATGCATTGGCTGTGACTGGTGGAACGATTGGTGTTGTTATTGGCGGCGGCGCAGGTATTGGAATAAAAAACCTTTTGGATCGTACTCATAAGAGTGACTTCTCTGATTTTATTTTGATCATTCTTGCGGCGACGCTCTATCTAATAACTGCATCATTGCTCTCTCGCTGGCAACGCGCAGCTATCGGACCTACCGATGAAGATTCCGATACTGAAAGTGGTTGGCGCGATATGTTGGAGGGCTTCCACATTCTTCGCACTCATGGTGATTCATTGCGAGGCATCTGTGCTACTGCAATACAACGCGGCGGACTCACTGCGTTGACGTTGATGGGGCTATTGCTTGAACGCAACACCTATAACGCACCTACCAATCCAGATGCCGGACTTCGCTCATTTGCCTTTGCCATGGCGATCGCCGGTGTCGGAATTGGAATTGGTTCAGTGGTTGGACCATGGGGTGTTATTCACTACGGCCGACATGCGTGGATTCGAATCTCTATGGTCGGTCCGATTCCATTTCTCATTTTCTTTGCACTACTTCCGCATCAATTTGCATTGATTGTCGCTGCCTTCTTTGTTGGTCTCTTTGGCCAATCAGTAAAAGTGACTAACGATGCGTTAGTCCAAGCAAAGATTGAAGATCATTACCGCGGTCGAGTCTTTGCTTTCTATGATGTCGCAGTTAATGGCGCGATTGTCTTCGGCGCGATCGTTGCAGCACTCATTCTTCCGAGCTCTGGAAAATCATGGTTCTTGCCGGCGCTGATTGCCGCGCTTTATCTCAGCACCTCGATGCACTTTTTGCGCACAACTACTTTTTCGGGGCGTTCGCTTCCCACCAAGTAAGAAGTTCAGCAGTCGCCGCTTCTACTCCCAGTGGCCCTCGTTCCATACGTAAATCCAAGAGATATTGATAGGCCTTACCCACGATCGGGGATGGTGAAATTCCCAGAATTTCCATGATCGCCAGACCGTCGAGGTCAGGGCGAATCTTTCCGAGCTCTTCCTCTTCCATTAATTGCGCGATGCGCTCCTCTAATGAATCGTAAGTGGCTGCAAGCGCATCTGCTTTGCGCTTATTGCGGGTGGTGCAATCGGCACGAGTCAGAATATGTAAATGCGTCAATAAGTGTTCGGCATCTCGTACATAGCGCCGCACTGCCGAGTCCGTCCATTCACCACTGGCATAGCCATGAAAACGCAGATGCAAGAAAACGAGTAGCGAAACATCTTTCACAATCTCATTACTAAATCGGAGTGCACGCAAACGTTCTTTAGTCATGCGCGATCCCACCACTTCGTGATGATGGAAGGAGACGCCGCCGCCAGGAATATGAGCGCGGGTCTTTGGTTTACCAATATCGTGCAAGAGCGCAGCCAAGCGAATGGTGAGATTAGGACCACCGAGTCGATCTTCTAACGCGATCGCTTGTTCTAAAACAGTGAGAGTATGTTCGTAAACATCTTTATGGTGATGATGCTCGTCGATCTCCAACTTTAATTGTGGTAATTCTGGAAGTACTTTCTCAGCCAGTCCTGTTTCCACCAAGACCAATAGTCCTAATCGTGGATTCTCGGACATAATTAATTTAGTGAATTCATCGCGTACGCGTTCTGCGGAAATAATTTCAATCCGCTCCTTCATAGAAATTATTGCGTCGCTGACTTCTTGATCGAGCGAGAAATTTAATTGCGCGGCAAAACGCGCAGCACGCATCATGCGCAATGGATCATCAGAGAATGAATCGGTTGCAGCGCCAGGTGTGCGAATTATTTTCTTCGCTAAATCACTAATGCCATTGAAGAGATCGATGAAGAGCGGTTCTGGAGTTGTGAGTTCGAGTGCCATCGCATTGATAGTGAAATCGCGACGTTTTAAATCGCCATCGATGGAGTCACCAAAATCAACATCGGGTTTTCTGCTGTTAGCGTCATAGATCTCACTGCGATAAGTGGTAATTTCAACAGTCAGATCGCCGAATTTCGCAGCGATCGTTCCGAACTGCGCGCCGGTATCCCAAATCGCGTCGGCCCAATTGTTCAGAATTTTCTTAGTGGCATCTGGTCGAGCACTGGTAGTGAAATCTAAATCATTGCCCAACCGACCCAGGATTGCATCGCGCACGGGACCACCGACTAGCGCCAGAGTGTGGCCTTGAGCAGCAAATTTCTTACCGAGTTCGATTGCTAGTGGAGCTTTGGCTAAGAGATTCTGGGTCGCCAACTCAATGGCGATTGCGCGTGGATCTGCCGTCATCTCTGGCCCCCTCTCCTGCTTATGACTATTCAATTCTCAGCAGAATTCTGCCAAGCCCTTCACAAGGAGTAAGGCTAGAGCAGTAAACTCATGCCATGACCCCGGCACAGAGTGCGGGTGGCGAATCTGTGGACACATCCAGTGTTAAGCGGAAGAAGCGTCGGAGACGACGCCCTCAAGGCCCCCGCCCAACCCAGAATTCTGGAATTTCATCCGAGTCCGGCCAGCCGTCACAGGCGAGTGCTATCGGTGCACCACCCATCCCTCGCGATCCGCGCGCGCCTAAAGCTGCGCCAGCTAAGAGTGCGAAGAAATCTGCAAACAATCGTCGCCCTAAATATTCTAAACGTGTCGATGAAGTCAGTGCTGGCGGTTTAGTTATTGATACCACTGGCACCAAAGGTCTGCTCATTGGGCGTAAAGATCTGAAAGACCAGAAGAAGGAACGTCTCCTATGGTCGCTACCGAAAGGCCATATTGAAGCGGGCGAAACTCCGGAGATGGCAGCGATTCGCGAAGTGCAGGAGGAGACTGGCATCGCCAGTGAAATTTCGCGTGAACTAGGTGTGATTGATTTTTGGTTTATGGCTGGTGGCAAGCGAATCCATAAGACTGTTCATCACTATCTCTTTAAAGAAATCGGTGGCGCACTCGCACCACAAGTCACTGAAGTCGATGAAGTGGGTTGGTTCCCATTAGAAGAAATTATTGGACTACTGGCATATCCCGATGAAAAGAAGTTGATCGCCAAGTCTGGTGATCTCACGCCATGAAGAGAATATTTTCAGCAATAACTGCGCTCGTTTTTCTGATTCTCACACTGCCTACCTCTAACGCCTT
>CAIQXR010000041.1 GCA_903875815.1 uncultured Actinomycetes bacterium | reverse complement strand
TCTGGCGCTGCGATATCAGCTTTATTGATCGCGATAATCTCCGGGATATCGCCGCCACCGATTTCGGTAATGACTTCGCGCACCGCGCGGATCTGCTCAAAGGGATCAGGATGGGAGCCGTCGACCACGTGAACAATGAGGTCAGCTTCAGAGACTTCCTCCAGAGTGGATTTAAATGCTTCCACCAATTGATGGGGCAAATGTCGAACAAAGCCCACGGTATCCGACAAAGTAAAGATACGACCTTCTGAAGTCGTGGATTTGCGAACTGTGGGATCGAGGGTTGCAAAGAGCGCGTTCTCCACCAATACGCCAGCATTGGTCAGGCGATTCATCAGCGATGATTTGCCCGCATTGGTATAGCCAGCGATCGCGACGGAAGGAATATTATTTCGACGGCGCTCATTACGCTTGGTATCTCGCGCCGTCTTCATCTCTTTGATCTCGCGGCGAAGTTTTGCCATCTTGTCGTTGATGCGACGGCGATCGGTTTCGATCTTGGTTTCACCCGGACCGCGGCCACCAATTCCACCAGCCTGGCGTGAAAGAGAATCACCCCAACCGCGAAGGCGCGGCAATAAATATGTCATTTGGGCGAGCTCTACTTGGGCTTTACCTTCACGACTCTTTGCATGCTGAGCAAAAATATCGAGAATCAGAGCAGTGCGATCAATTACTTTCACTTTCACTTTATCTTCTAGTGATCGCAATTGTGCTGGGCTTAATTCACCATCGCAGACCACAGTATCGGCGCCGGTGTTGACTACTGCTTGGCGAAGTTCGACAACTTTTCCCGATCCAATAAATGTTGATGTGTCCGCGCGATCGCGACGTTGAATGAGCGCCTCCATCACTTGCGATCCAGCAGTTTCGGCAAGTGCAGCAAGTTCTTTCATGGAGTTTTCGGCATCAAGAGCGGTGCCCTCTGTCCACACACCAACTAAGACAACTTTCTCTAATCGAAGCTGGCGGTATTCGGCTTCCGAAATATCTTGAAGTTCGGTAGAGAGTCCAGCGACGCGACGCAGTGCCTGGCGGTCTTGTAAATCATGTTGGCTATTTTCTGCATCCAGATAGCCAGCTTCGGAAGCATCATATTCAGCGGCTGCGCGCGCAGATTCGGCTAGGAGCGTATCGATATCAATCTCGAGACCTTCGCGGTCAGATGTGCTCAACTAAGCCCCTTCAGCGATCTTCATAAAGTTATAAATATTGATCAATATCGTAATCCCCCAAGATGACGGCTGGACCAATCAGGGTGGCATTGCTGTGTGGATCAATATCAACAACCAACCGACCACCGGGTGGATTAATTACCCAACGCGAGGGCAGGCGCTGGCCTTTCTTCAGTGTTGCGGCAAGTGCGACTGCGCATGTTCCGGTGCCGCAGGAGCGAGTCTCCCCCACTCCACGTTCAAAGACGCGCATCGCAATTTCGCCATTAGCCAAGAACTGCACAAAGTCCACATTGACGCCGTCGGGATATTCATCGGCTGGCTCCACTATCGGAGCAGTCTTCAAATCTCCCACTTGCTCGAGATCATCCACGAAGACAACTGCGTGAGGATTGCCCACGTTGACGTTGTATCCACTCCAGGTGTGGCCATTTGTGGTCGCCGTAATTTCACCATAAATTTCTTGGACGCTTCCCAGATTTACAGAGATGTCTTCATTGTCGGGGACTGCCATGTACTTCATTCCAGCGCGGGTATTAATCGCAAAGATTCCTGAAGGCTGATGGCCCTTCTCCACGATATATCGCGCCATAACGCGCGAACCATTGCCACACATCTCAGCGATGGAACCATCGTTATTTCGATAGTCCATAAACCACTTGCCATCAATTTTGGTGATGCGGATAAGTCCGTCGCAGCCATGACCGCGCAAACTAGGAATGCCCGAAGTGCGATCACAAATTCGTGCTACTTGTTCGGCACTAATTTCGATCTTATTTTCCGGGTCAAAGATCAGAGCAAAGTC
>CAIQXR010000040.1 GCA_903875815.1 uncultured Actinomycetes bacterium | reverse complement strand
TCTCTTCAACCTGAGAATCAAGTGAATAAAGCTTGAACGTCTGGGCTGAATACCCAAACCTTAATCCAGAATGAAAAGCGCTAGTTCGCCTTCATATGCGCGGCGATATCCGAGATGATGGTCTCCAACGCAATCTCTGGCTTCCAGCCCAAATCCCGACCAATCTTGTTGATATCCGGCACGCGCCGTTCCATATCCTCAAACCCGACCCCATAGGCCTTCTCATACGGCACAGCCTCAATCACCGATGATGAACCGGTCACTGAAATAACAGTCTCGGCCAAACCACGAATTGTTATCTCGCGATCATTGCCCACGTTATAGACCTGACCAATCGCAGCATCCGAATCAATCACCAACAAAATCGCGCGCACCGCATCCGCCACATGGCAGAAGCAACGAGATTGCGATCCTGATCCATACACAGTCAACGCTGAACCGGCCAACGCTGATGAAACAAAACGCGGCACCACCATGCCGTAATGCCCCACCTGACGCGGTCCAACGGTGTTGAACAGCCGCACAATACGTACCGGGATCCCGTATTCCTGGTGATAGAAATAAGCAAAGCTCTCATCAATCGCCTTCGCCTCTGAATACGACCAGCGACTCTTCAGTGGTGATCCCACGATGCGATCGGATTCTTCATTCAACGGGCCACCCGAGTTCTTGCCATAAATCTCAGATGTCGATGTCAAGAACAACGGCTTGTTGTATTTACGAACCGCTTCCAAAACAGATTCAGTGCCCTGAATATTCACACGCAGTGACTCCAGTGGCTTATCCACGATATTAAATACACCCAACGCCGCCGCCAGGTGCAACACATGGTCCACACCCGCCACAGCGCTCTCGATAACTTCAGTATCTAAAATCGATCCCGAAATAAATGAAAAATTAGGATGAGTCGAAGCAGCCTTGAGATTGCCCTCAACACCCGTCGCCATGTTGTCCAACACCACGACCGAATCCCCACGCTTCAACAACGCATCGGTCAGATGTGATCCCACAAAGCCAGCGCCACCAGTAATCAAGTACTTCATGCAACGCCACCCTTTGTATTAATCACCGGCACCGAACCCAGCGCCGACACATCCGTTCCCTCATGCACAT
Source organism: uncultured Actinomycetes bacterium (assembly GCA_903875815.1). The sequence goes on along the minus strand of CAIQXR010000040.1, from coordinate 2,522 downwards.
TCACCAAGATCGCCAAATCAAATAAAGACGACAGCGCGATAGATTTCTCGCCGCGCCATTCGCCCACCAAATCGTCATGCCACGACACCACAGCGCCCGCAGATCGCAACCCATCTACCAACGCTTCCGCAGCGCTTTCTCGCACGTCGCTCACGTTCGGCTTATATGCCACGCCCACCACAACAATCTTCTTGCCTGCAAGTCCACCCAGCAAAGCAGACGCCTGCGAAACAAAATACCCCGGGCGCTCATCATTGATCTTCTGCGCCAAATCAATAAAGGAGGATGGCGCCCCAACACTCTTGGCTTTATGCGATAAATAAATCGGATCAATCGGAATGCAATGCCCACCAATGCCCGCAGATGGGAAGAACGGCATAAACCCATACGGCTTAGTCGACGCCGCCGAAATCACTTCGTTCACATCCACGCCCATCACATCACACATCTGAGCAATCTCATTAATAAACGAGATGTTGATCAACCGAAATGAGTTCTCCAGCAGCTTCGCGGTCTCAGCAACTTCAAGCGTCGAGCATCGAGTCACATCACTAACAAAGCCAGAATAAAACGCCACCGCACGATCCGCCGCGCGCTCCGTTAGCCCGGCAACCAGCTTGGGAGTATTCGTAATCGTATATTTCTTATTCGCTGGATCAATTCGCTCCGGCGAGAACGCCAAGTCGATATCCGATTCCTTCAATCCAGAACCAGCGAGCAGCAACGGCAACACAACATCCCGCGTTGTTCCCGGCTCCACGGTCGATTCAATGATGACCAAGGTTCCCGCAGATAAATGCGAAGCAACTGATTCAATTGATGATTTCAAAGCCGATAAATCTGGCTTCTTGTCCGCACCGAGTGGAGTCGGCACACAAATTGCTACGATTTCTGCGCCAGCAACGTCAGCGAAATCAGTAGTCGCCGAATACGTCCCCGCACGGATCAGCGCAGCAACGTCCCCATCCGCAATATCCTCAACGGGACTAGCGCCATCAGACAAAAGAGAAACACGCTTGGCGTTGTTATCTAACCCAACAACAATGTTGCCTGCACGCGCAGTTGCCACTGCAAGCGGTAGCCCCACGTAGCCCTGTCCAACAACAACTAGTTTCAAGTGATTAAGCGCCTAGTTGAGTCTTAGCTTGTTGCTCAATTGCTATGTATTGCGATGTAGGGTCGGGTCGTCCGAATTTCCTCATATCTAGGATTATCTGACCGTATTTTTTGGCGCTGACTTTGTCACCTATTGCAAGGTAGTCATTACCCAGCTGAAGCAAATTGCGCGCGCCCCATGGGTCAAGGGCATACATTTTTATCCGATTCACAATCGCCTCGTTGTATTTATGAAGTTGCTCGTAGAAGCTAGCTTCCATCCCAAGTGCGCCGTAATCTCTTGGATCAGCGGCAATTTCCTTGTTAATTTGAGCAAAACCTTCATCAACATATCCGGCCTGTGCCAAGTCAGACGCCATCAGCAAGCGATACTGAGGGTTGAGCATAGGAATCGTGACGTCGCCAACGACTACCTGATGATATGCCTCGCGGTTTGCCTGCCCTTGAGCCGGGGTCGGTACCGCAAACGACGATAGATGAAAAGTGTTCGACTCGCCACGGTACTGAGGAATTATGAGGAACAAAAACGCGAGCACGAAAGCTCCAGAAATAATGGGTTTGAAGGAATTCAAACTAAGTTGGCGCTTGACTAACTTTGCGTTTATAGCCCCATCTTGGGGAAGATCAATAAGTGACACCCCGATGACTATTCCGCTAAGCACCCAACCCCAAATCGCAATACCGATATTGTCGATAGAAACGATGGACTGCGACTGATATCCAACCCATGCTGCAAGTAGTCCAGCAATCAAAAGCCGATTGGTTCCTTGATTCTTTCGAATTGCTACAGCGCCCCGATAAATCACAAAACCTAGAAGAGCTAAGTAAGCGACACCAACAAATACCCCACAGGTAGCGAAGATTTGAATAATCACGTTGTGCGCGGCGGTAGAGGTGAGGTCGTAACCATAATTCATTGGATACTGAGCAGGGCGATAACTTCTAAACCATGCTCCGTAACGATCTGGACCAACTCCAAACCAAGGATGATGCAAGAACATTTTTATTCCGGCACGCCAATAAAAACCGCGAACTGTGACCGAGCCCTTATATAAGTAGTGTGTTAATGGGCCCTTCTGAAAGATTCCAGCCAGCGCTAACAAGAATGACAAGATTCCCCCAACTGAGGCAATCCGTCCTAGCAGTCTATTTTTTTGCCAAATCCAAATTATTAAAAATATTCCGGCGCCGAGTCCAAAGGATAGGAGTCCCTGACGCGCTTGAGACCAGTTGATCACCATCACGGTCACGATTGCCTGTAAACCAATGAGCGCACGGACCCATATTTTCCATGGGGCAACTAGTGCCGCAACAAAGCTAAAAGTAAGGAACATCGCCATGATTCCGCCGGCGAAGTCAGGATTACCAACCGTAGAAATAATTGAGTTATATGGGTTATTCCATTT
>CAIQXR010000039.1 GCA_903875815.1 uncultured Actinomycetes bacterium | reverse complement strand
GTGGGCTGGGACTTAAGCCGAGTCATGATTGCTTCGAGATCCAAGCAATCTTGGATTTTCGCTACATTCCAGCGCTCATCTTCATGCCAGGCTATGACTCCGAAGTCCATGGTTCATTGTGGCACTAAAGATCTCGTGGTGAAAGACACTTAAAGACCGTGGCTATTTGGCGGTACTCTGAGCAGGTGAAAATTCATGTCGCCAATCACCCGCTGATCTCCCACAAACTCTCAGTTTTACGCGATGAGAAGACGCCGTCGCCAACTTTCCGCCAGTTGACTGAAGAGATCGTGATGTTGCTCGCCTACGAAGCAACCCGTGACGTGCACGTGGTTCCGGTCGATGTGAAGACACCCGTCGCTGTTGCACATGGCGTTGCCCTTGCAAAGCCTCGCCCCGTTGTTGTCCCCATCCTTCGCGCCGGACTCGGCATGCTTGAAGGCATGGTGCGCTTAATCCCTACCGCTGAAGTTGGCTTCCTCGGCATGGTTCGCGATGAGAAGACACTTCAGGCATCGACTTATGCCAATCGTCTTCCCGAGGATCTCACTGGTCGACAGTGCTACATCTTGGATCCGATGCTTGCTACTGGCGGCACTCTGATCGCTGCTATTAATTATCTGCTCGAGCGCGGAGCTAAAGAGATCACTGCTATCTGCATCATCTCTTCACCCGAAGGCATCGCTACCTTGGAGAAGGAATATGAGGGCAAGAATCTGCCGATCACTATCGTTACTGGCGCACTCGATGAGAAACTCAACGAGAAGGGCTACATCGTCCCTGGCCTCGGAGACGCTGGCGATCGCCTTTACGGGGTGGTGTAAATCATGGCTTCCACATCACCTGGCTATGGCATCACCATTCGCGTCGATGGTCCGCCATCCGCCCAACCAGTTGCAGAAGTAACAAACGCAATCACTTCGGCCGGTGCAACCATTACTGCACTCGATGTTGTTGAATCTTTTCTCGATCACGTCGTTATCGATGTTACTTGCGATGCGATCGATCAAGAGCATGCCGAACGCATTACCGCGGCAATTGCCCAGCATCCGGATCTCAATGTTCGCAAAGTCTCGGATCGCACCTTCTTGCTTCACCTCGGTGGCAAGATCGAGATTGCATCGAAAGTCCCACTCAAGACTCGCGATGATCTCTCCCGTGCTTACACACCTGGCGTTGCCCGCATTTCGCAGGCGATTGCCGATGATCCATCGGATGCTCGCCGCCTCACCATCAAGAAAAATACTGTTGCTGTTGTCACCGATGGCTCTGCAGTTTTGGGCCTCGGAAATATCGGCCCTGCAGCTGCCCTTCCCGTAATGGAAGGAAAAGCAGCGCTCTTCAAGCGCTTTGCCGATGTCGATGCTTGGCCAGTCTGCCTCGATACTCAAGACGTTGATGAGATCGTCCGCACCGTTCAGATCATCGCGCCGGTCTATGGCGGTATTAACCTCGAAGATATCTCCGCGCCACGCTGCTTTGAAGTCGAACGACGACTCCGCGATCTTTTGGATATTCCGGTCTTCCATGATGATCAGCACGGCACAGCGATAGTTGTTTTAGCTGCGCTCAAAAATGCTCTCAAGTTTGTGAAGAAAGATCTCTCCAATGTAAAGATTGTCATGAGTGGCGCTGGCGCTGCCGGCACTGCAATCGCTCGCCTGCTTGTGGCATCTGGTGCCACCAACATTATTGGCTACGACAAAGATGGTCTCGTGAATTCACACCACGAGGGCGATGATGAGATGCGCACCTGGTTTGTCGATAACTGCAGCCCCGAAGGCTTCACTGGTCCTATCTCCGAGGCGATGGTCGGCGCAGATATCTTTATTGGCGTCAGCGCACCCAATGTCTTGAAAGAGGCCGACGTTGCTGCGATGGCTAAAGGCGCGATTGTCTTCGCTCTCGCCAATCCCGATCCAGAGATCGATCCCGTCATTGCCCGTAAATATGCCGCTGTAGTTGCTACTGGCCGAAGTGATCAACCCAATCAGATCAATAATGTTCTGGCATTTCCTGGAATTTTCCGCGGATTACTCGATGGTCGAATCACCAAGATCACCGACTCTATGTTGGTGGCAGCTGCCGAAGCGATCTCATCCTGCGTCTCTGATGAACAACTCAACGC